>JAWVFZ010000421.1:0-5223 GCA_033855555.1 Solirubrobacteraceae bacterium | reverse complement strand
GTGATCTCGTCGCGCATCTCGGGCTGGCGGGTGACCGACTCGATCACCTTGCCGAAGATGTAGCCGATGCCGACGCCGGCGCCCGCAGCGCCGAGGCCGCCGCCGATGCCGAGTGCGATGGCCTTGCCGGCCTTCGAGCCGGTGTCCGTCACCTGCGCGATTTGAGTAATGACAGCGAGGTCCACAGTGACTCCTTGGTTAGTGCTCTGCGGCGACGGCGCCGCCGAGGTAGATCGCGGTAAGCGTGGCGAAGATGAAGGCCTGCAGCGTGGCCACAAGCCCGACTTCGAAGAGGAAGAGCGCGACGCCCGCGGGGAAGGTCAGCCAGCCGAGGGCGGCGATCCCGAGCAGCACGGCGAGCGCGCCGGCCATGAAGAGGATGATCAGGTGGCCCGCGAGGATATTGGCGAACAGACGCACTGAGAGCGACATGAGCCGCATGAAGTTGGAGAAGATCTCCAACGGGAAGATCAGCAGCAACAGCGGGCCCTCGACGCCCTTGGGAACCAGGCTCTTGAGATAGCCGATGAAGCCCTTGGAGCGGATGCCCTCGATGTTGTAGGCGAACCAGACCACGAGTGCGAGCGCGAGCGGGACCGAGAGGTTCGCGGTCGCGGCGTAGAGCGCGAAGGCCGGGAACTTCAGCCCGAGCACGGTGATCTTGTCCTCGGTGTTCGTCGGCAGCGGGATGTAGCCGATCAGGTTGTTGAACCAGATGAAGAGGAACAGCGCGCCGATGAACGGGAACCACTTCGCGGCCATCCGGCTGTCCATGTTGCCCTTGGTGATGTTGTCGCGCATCAGCGAGTAGAGGACCTCCACGGCCGTCTGCACGCGGTTGGGTCGCGCCTGCATGCGGTTGGCGATGTAGACCATCGTCACGACCGTGAGGATCCCCGCGAGCAGCACGTACAGCACGGCCTTGTTGAAGTCGAACGGCCCGATGCTGAACCACGTGTCGAGCTTGAACTCGTTCTGCGGGTGGTAGCTGGCGTTGGAGGAGCGGCTCCAGCCGGTCCCGGCGACGATCACGATGACGCCGAGGATGTAGACGCCGAATCCGGCGAGCACCTTCTGCTTCGTGGTCATGGACGGACGACGTTCCTCTCGGACTGACGGACGATGATCGACAAGGCGAAATAGACGGTGAAGGCGATGAGGGCGACGACCGCTGCACACACGGCGTCATCCCGTCCTCCAGCCAGACTGGCGCCGACCACGGCAAGGCCAACGACCCAGGCGCGGCCCATCATGCCAGCAACCTGCAGACCGATGCCCGTACGTGGGTCGACCGTGCGTGCGCGACGGTCGAGCAGCTCGCCACCGGCACGCGCGAGAGTCCAGCCGGCCGCGCCGACGACGTAGCCGAGCAGTGGCGCGCCGGCGACGATCATGATCGGCGCGAAGAACACCACGATGGCGACGTCGAGGAACCGCAGGAAGGTCATGCCTGGGTGGGCGGGTCGGGGTTCAGAGGTCCCGGAAGCGGACGATCACGGCAGTCGTCCCGCCGGCGAATCCGAGGAAGATCCCGAGCGCGAGCAGTGGCCCGAAGGCACCCACGAGGGCCCCGATGCCGGCGCCGATCAGCCCGCCGAGCACGACGCCGCTGAGGAGCAGGGTCCCGGCCACCATCCCCCGCGTCGTTGCCTTGCCCGGCGGCGTCGGGCGCTCGGGAGAATCGCTTTGGCTCATCGGGGTCGGTGAAGGGGTCGAGCGGATCGGATGGATTGAGCATGGCGGCTGCGGCTTGACCCTACAAACGACGAGGCCCGCGCGGCGCGCGGGTCTCGAGGGCCTGAATCCGGGGGTTGGAGTACCCGGCGGCGCTGTGTTGAGTCTAGTGGAAGTCCGGAGCTTGTAACAACTTTGTGACAGCTGGCTCTTGGCCCTGGGCCAACCCGGCCATAGCGGGAACGGCTTCGTGCGCGAGGCCGGCAATGACCACGTGAAAGGCCGCGACCACGGCTGGTTCGAACTGCGAGGCCGGCTCCGGCGAGCGCCGGGATCGCCAGCGCACGTCACCGTCGCCCATCCGCTCTACAGCGGCATGGCGTAGCAGCGCCCAGACCCGGATTCGCCCGGGAGCGTCGGAAGGGCGCAGCAGACAGGTCAGGTAAGCGTGACCTCAGGAGTCGATCTTGATGCCGACCTCGAAGCTCTCGACCGACACGCGCCGCCCCATGCCGCCGGCGCTCGGCGGGTCCATCGAGTTCAGGGTCGTGTCGCCCTGCTGGAGGTCTTCCTCGGACTCGAACAGGCTGATCGCCATGACCTTGCCGGCGTCGGCGTCGTGCAGGACGAGGAAGCCGATCGCAGGGACGCCGTCGGGCGGTCCCGAAGCGGCGCGCTCCTTGATCGCATCGACGTTCTGCCGGATCTCGGAGCTGTCTCCGCCCTCGAATGTGGCAACCCTCGCCCGCATCTGACTCTCCTTGCTTGAAGGCAACTGGCCGACCATACGCTTGTCCCGGGGGCCAGTCGAGCAGGCTCAGTGCGCGTGGAAGGCGTGGACCACGGCGTGGCCCCTGCCGCGCGCGAGGAGCCACCGATTCACCGGCAGGGCCGCCCAGAAGGCGAGGACGAGCGCGCCCGCAAGTCAGCCGCACGTCGCGCGAATCCATGAGGTCCCTACCCGCGGCGCATGAGGCGGGCGACGGCCGCCATCAGCTCGGTGGTCTTCTCGGCCTGGTTGTCCTCGGCCGCGCCGATCACGCAGTGCTGCGCGTGCTCGTCGAGCAGCCCGAGCGCAACCTTGTCGAGCGCTGCCTGGACGGCGGAGATCTGCGTGATGACGTCGATGCAGTAGCGGTCGTCCTCGACCATGCCCTCGATGCCGCGGACCTGGCCCTCGATCCGCTTGAGGCGCTTGAGCAGCTGGTCCTTGGTGGCGGTGTAGCCGCGTGTCTCCGTGGTGGTCATGGTGAAAATATACCGTACCCCCCAAGGGTATGCTACCTTCCGGTCTCGATACCCCCCGCCCGTATCTTCAGGAGCATCCGACACCATGCAGACCGCCACCAGACTCGCCGCTTTCACCGCAGGGCTCGCCGTCGTCGGCGGGGCCGCCGCAGCCATCGGCAGTGCGACGGGCGCCACGCCTCCGGGCGGCGTCAGCGCCAACTCCACGGGCGCTCCCGCGATGGCCATGGGCGGCAAGCCGATGGCCGCGGTCGTGCCCGGCGCCGATGGCACGAGCCTGAGCGCCGGCGGAATGACGCTGCAGCCGGCCTCCATCCGCATTGCCGCGCACAAGCAGACCACGTGGAGGTTCCGCATCGTCGACAGCCACGGGCAGGCCGTCAGGAGCTTCGAGCGCGATCAGACCAAGCTGCTGCACCTGATCGTCGCGCGCACCGACATGACGGGCTACCAGCACCTCCACCCCACGCTGGCCGCCGACGGGACGTTCTCGATCACGATGCGGTTCGCCGAGGCCGGCCGCTACCGGGCGATCGCCGACTTCACCACGGCCAGCAAGCGCTACGTGTTGGGCACGGACCTCGTCGCGCCCGGCGCGACGACCAGTGTGCCGCTTCCGGCCGCATCGACGAGCGCGACCGTCGATGGCTACAGCGTGTCCCTCAAGCGACCGTCGAAGCTGATCGCGGGCACCGACGCTCAGATGACCTTCACCGTCATGCGCGACGGCCGGCCTGTCGCCGGCCTGCAGCCGTACTTGGGCGCATCCGGGCACCTGGTCGCCCTGCATGCGCCCGACCTCGCGTACTCGCACGTGCATCCCAGCGGCAAGGACCTGGCCCGCGGATCGATCACGTTCGACACCGACCTGCACAAGGCGGGGCCGTACCGCCTCTTCCTGCAGTTCCGCACCGGCGGCCGCGTCCACACCGCCGCCTTCACCCAGAACGTCGACAAGGACAACTCATGAACGCCGAACAGCTGACCTACTCCGTGCCCGGCGTGAGCTGCGAGCACTGCGTCATCGCGATCACCGACGAGGTCCGGCGGATCGCGGGTGCGGACACCGTCGAGGTGGACCTCGAGGCCAAGCGCGTGACCGTCACCGGGTCCGGCCTCGACGAGGCCGCCGTCCGCGACGCGATCGACGAGGCCGGTTACGAGGTCGAGTCATGACCGCCACCGCCAACGACCACGTCGAGCTCCCGATCACCGGGATGACGTGCGCCTCCTGCGCGAACCGGATCGAGCGCAAGCTGAACAAGCTCGACGGAGTCGTCGCGACGGTCAACTACGCGACCGAGAAGGCAACGGTCGACTTCGACCCGTCCGTTGTCGATCCCGACCAGCTGGTCGCGTCCGTGCAGTCGGTCGGCTACGACGCCGTGCTCCCAGGCACCGAGCCCCGGGACGAGACAGACGAGCCCGACGAGCTCGCGCCGCTGCGGCGGCGGCTGATCTTCAGCGCCCCGCCGGCGCTCGCGGCGTTTCTGATCTCGATGATCCCGGCGCTGCAGTTCAACCGCTGGCAGTGGCTGGTCCTCCAGATCGCAACCCCGGTGATCGTGTGGGGCGCGTGGCCGTTCCACCGCGCCGCGTGGGCGAACCTGCGCCACGGCGCCGCGAGCATGGACACCCTCATCAGCCTCGGCGTCCTGAGCTCGTTCGTATGGTCGATGTACGCCCTCTTCCTCGGCGATGCCGGCATGGACCACATGAAGATGCACTTCAGCTTCACGGCCTCCGGCGGCGACGAGATCTACCTCGAGGTCGGAGCGGTCGTCACGACCTTCCTGCTCGCGGGCCGCTACTTCGAAGCGCGCGCCAAGCGCCGTGCCGGCGACGCGCTGCGGGCCCTGCTGGAGCTGGGCGCCAAGGACGTCGCGATCCTGGACGACGACGGCACCGAGCGTCGCGTCCCGATCGAGCAGCTGAAGGCCGGTGATCGCTTCGTGGTCCGCCCGGGCGAGAAGGTCGCGACTGACGGCGTGGTCGAGGCCGGCGCCTCAGCGGTCGACCAGTCCCTGCTCACGGGCGAGTCGGTGCCCGTCGAGAAGGCACCGGGCGACGAGGTGGCGGGAGCGTCGGTCAACGCCGGCGGCCGGCTCGTGATGCGGGCGACCAAGGTGGGCGCCGACACCGCGCTCGCACAGATCGCGCGGCTCGTCACCGACGCCCAGTCCGGCAAGGCCGCCGTGCAGCGCCTCGCCGACCAGATCTCGGGCATCTTCGTGCCGGTCGTCCTCGGCCTGAGCGCCGCGACGCTCGGGTTCTGGCTCGGTAGCGGCCAGGACGCGAACT
>JAWVFZ010000420.1:0-4280 GCA_033855555.1 Solirubrobacteraceae bacterium | reverse complement strand
CGACGCGACGACGCCCACGAGCTGGCCGTACAGGACGTACCTCGTCGGCAGCTTCGCGATGGCCTGGATCTCCGCCGGCTCGAGGACGTCGCCATCCATGACCCCGCCCTGGAAGGGCAGCAGGTCGGTGGCCTTCGCGTAGTCGGCGATGGCCTTGGCGGCGGCGGCCGCGTCCCCGCGGACGAACGTCAGCGCGGTCGGGCCCTCCAGGAGCGGCTTGAGGGACGGGGCGTCAGCCTGGTCGGCGGCCCGCTCGGTGAGCGAGTTCTTGACCACGCGGAACGTCGCGTCGGCGTCACGCAGCTTGGTGCGCAGCTCGGCGGCCTGGGGCACGGAGATGCCGCGGTAGTCCACCGCGAACACCGCATCCGACTGCTCGATCTGCTCAGCGATCTCGGCGATCGCCGCTGCTTTCTGTTCTCGGTTCATCTGCCTCCTCGTCCGGTCTTCCCGCCGTCAGGAGACGGCGCGCCGGAGGTCTGTGGTGGCGACCTTCCTCAGGCTGCGGCCGGGGCCGCCTCCTCGAGGATGTCGCGGGTGCGCGACGGGTCGACCTTGATGCCCGGGCCCATGGTCGAAGTCATGGTGATCGAGCGGATGTACTTGCCCTTGGCCACCGGCGGCTTGGCCTTGATGAGCTCGTCGAGCACCGCGGAGTAGTTCTCCAGCAGCTGCCGCTCGTCGAAGCTCGTCTTGCCGATGATCAGGTGCACGATCGCGGTGCGGTCGGTGCGGTACTCGACCTTGCCGGACTTGGACTCCTCGACGGCCTTCTTGACGTCCATCGTGACGGTGCCGACCTTCGGGTTGGGCATCTTGCCCTGCGGCCCCAGCACGCGGCCGAGGCGGCCGACCACCGGCATCATGTCGGGCGTCGCGATGGCGACGTCGAAGTCGGTGAAGCCCTCTTCGATCTTCTTGGCGAGGTCGTCGGATCCGACGATGTCCGCGCCGGCCTCCTCGGCCTCACGGGCCTTGTCGCCTTGGGCGAAGACCACGATCTTCACGTCCTTGCCGAGGCCGTGGGGCAGCGCGATCGTGCCGCGCAGCTGCTCGTCGGCGTGGCGGACGTTCAATCCGGTGCGGATGTGGACCTCGACGGCCTCGTCGAACTTCGTGAACTTGAGGTCCTTGAGCATCTGGACCGCCTCGGCGGGCTGGTACTCGTGCTCGCGGTCGACCTTGGCTCTGGCTTCGAGGTACTTCTTGCCGTGCTTGGCCATCACTTCACCTCCACGCCCATGGAGCGGGCGGTACCGGCGATGATCTTCGCCGCCTGATCGATGTCATGGGCGTTGAGGTCGGGAAGCTTCTTCTCGGCGATCGCCCGGATCTGGTCCTGCGAGATCGTGCCGACCTTGTCCTTGTGCGGCTCGCCCGAGCCCTTCTCGATGCCGATGGCCTGCTTGATGAGCACGGCGGCGGGCGGCGTCTTGGTGATGAAGGTGAACGAGCGGTCCTCGTAGACCGTGATCACGACCGGGATCGTGACGCCCGCGTCGCCCTGGGTCTGCGCGTTGAACGCCTTGCAGAACTCCATGATGTTGATGCCGTGCTGGCCCAGCGCAGGGCCGACCGGCGGCGCAGGCGACGCCTGGCCTCCGGGGGCTTGGAGCTTTATTCGTGTGAGGACCTTCTTAGCCATTCAAATTCCTTTTCGCCTGCCATGACATCGCCTTCGGCGACGTCATTCGGCGACGTTACCTCTAGATCTTCTTCACCTGGTCGAAGCCGACTTCGACCGGAGTCTCGCGACCGAAGATTGACACAAGCACCTTGAGCTTCGCCGCGTCCTGGTTGATCTCGGAGATCTCGCCGGAGAAGTCCGACAGCGGGCCGGAGATCACCTTGACCGACTCGCCGATCGAGAACTGCGCCTTCGTGGCGACCTTCTGAGCCACCTCGCGGTGGAGCAGACGGTCGACCTCGGGCTGGGTCAGCGGGACCGGCTCGTTGGACGCGCCGACGAAGCCGGTGACGCCCGGGGTGCCCTTGACGAGCTGCCACGAGTCATCGGAGAGCTCCATGTTGACCAGCACGTAGCCGGGCATGGTGCGCTTCTCCTGCTGCACCTTCTGGCCGTCCTTCATCTCCGAGACGGTCTCGGTCGGGACGACGACCTGGCGGATGGCGCGCTTCTGGTTCAGCGAAGAGGCCCGGTGCTCCAGGTTCTGCTTGACCTTGTTCTCGTGCCCCGAGTAGGTGTTGACGACATACCAGCGATACATGGATTCCGAATCGGTTGAGCTCTAGAGGATGAAGTTGACGACACGCTGCGCGACCCAGTCCGCAAGGCCCAGGTACAGGCCGGCGATGATCACGAAGCCGAGGACGACGCCCGTTGCTTGGCCCACCTGACGGCGGTCGGGCCACTGGACACGCTGCAGCTCTGCCCAGGAGGCGCGCAGGAAGTTGATGAAGCGGTTGCCGCCGGCGGTCGTGACGCCGCCCGCCTCACGGGCGGCGACAGCGCCCTCACCGCGGACCGGAGCGGCTGCGACGGCCTGCTCCTCGAGGGCGACAGCGTCGATGTCGGCGCCTTCACCGTCGTCGGCCGGATCTCCGTCCGCGCCGCTGACGATCCCGGCCTCGAACTCCTCCTCGACGCCCGAGGCGTGGTCGAGCGGCCCCGGGACGTTCTCACGGTGGGGCTCGGTCGGCCTGGGGCCGGGGTTGTTCTGATCGCGCTTCTGCTGCTTGCGATCACGCGCGCGCTGTCGCTGGCGGGCCACGGCGAGATTCCCGCGCTAGCGGGTCTCCTTGTGGCTCGTATGCAGTCGGCACCACTTGCAGTACTTGCGCAGGGTGATGCGGTCCGGATTGTTGCGCTTCGACTTATTGGTCTGATAGTTGCGCCGCTTGCACTCCTCACAGGCGAGGGTCACAGCGATGCGAACGTCTCCACGGGCCATGGTGCTTCCCCGAGGTAGAAGGAGGGCGAGCTTGACTGGCTCCGGGCGAAGAAAAGACCCGCCCGGGGCGAGTCGTCAGGCAGTGTAGCGCGGCTCCACAAGTGACGCTGTACCACTCCGCGTACGTGGGAGGCCGCGGGGGCCTTGGTTACCCTGGCGGGGCATGGACGTCTCCACCGGAGCGCTGTCGCGACTGCGCTCCGCCCGGAGGCGACGCCCTGCGCTGTCTGCGTTCCTGGGCGTGTTCGCCGCCACGTTGCTCGGGTTCCTCGCGGTCGGCGGCGTGTTGCCGGTGCTGCCGCGCTACGTCCGCGGCCCGATCGGCGCCGGCGACCTGGCGGTCGGGATCGTGGTGGGCGCCTTCGCGTTCACCGCGGTGGTCGGGAGGCCCGTGGGCGGCCACCTCGCCGACGCGCGCGGGCGCCGCGCGATCGTCGTCACAGGGCTGGTGATCTGCGCTGCGGCCGGAGCGCTGTACCTCCTGCCGTTCGGCGTTCCGGGCCTGATCTTCGCCCGGCTCGTGCTGGGCGTCGGCGACGGCTGGGTCTTCACCGCAGGAGCCACGTGGATCGTCGACCTTGCGCCGGAGGAGCGCCGGGGGCAGGCGATCGGCCTGTTCGGGCTGGCGATCTGGGGCGGCCTCAGCGCCGGCCCCGTCATCGGCCAGGCGATCCTCGACGCCGCGGGCTACCACGCGGTCTTCGTGTTCTCCGCGATCACGCCGCTGCTGGGCGCTGCGGTCGCGCGGCGCGTGCCCGACTCGCCCGTCGCATCCACGCCGCGGGCGCGCGGCCAGTCGCTGGTGCCGCGTGCCGTCGTCGCACCGGGGATCGCGCTGGCGCTGGCCAACGTCGGCTACGGGACCGTTTCCGGCTTCGTCGTTCTCCACCTCGCCCACCGTGGCGTCGGCCACGGCGCGACGGTCTTCACGGCCTTCGCGGTCTCGGTGGTCGTCACCCGGCTCGTCGCGGGGCGCCTACCCGACACGCTGGGGCCGTTGCGCGCCGCCGCGGCCGCGGGCTGCGCGGAGGTGCTCGGGCTCGCGCTGCTCGCACTGGCCGACAGCCTGCCGGTCGCGCTGGCCGGCGGCATCGTCATGGGCTGGGGCTTCTCGCTGCTGTTTCCGTCGCTCGCGCTCGTGGCCATGAGCTCGATCCCCGAGCAGCGGCGCGGTGCCGCCCTGGGCGCGTTCACTGCATTCTTCGATGTCGGCTTCGGGCTCGGCGCGCCAATGGCCGGGGCGGTTGCGTCGCTCGCCGGCTACCCGGCGGCGTTCTGGGTGGCGTCCGCAGCCGCGGCTGCGGGCGTGCTCACCGTCGCGCTGCTCGGCGGGCGGCGCGGCGCGTGGCGCGATTCCGCGCGCGCCGG
>JAWVFZ010000419.1:0-5603 GCA_033855555.1 Solirubrobacteraceae bacterium | reverse complement strand
GGCGAGCGGACCGCCGTGCTCGCGGGCGCAGTGATCGACGAGCCCGTGGGCGCCGGCGCGCCGGTCGCGGCCCGCTATGCCGAGCTGCATCGCTCGATGTCGCAGGAGGTGACGCTCGGGCACGGCCGCTGGGCGTTTGCGCAGACCGCCAACTGAGCGGTGCGCCGTGAGGCCTTAGACGCGGTCGGCGGCTACCGCGAGAGCGAGCGCTCCGGCGGGGACGCGGATCTCTGCTGGCGCCTGGCGGCCGCCGGATGGGAGCTCGAGCGACGCGCCGGCGCCGCCGTCGTGCATCGCAATCGCGCGAGCGTGGGCTCGCTGCTCGGCCAGCGCCTGCGCCACGGCTCCGGCGCCGGCTGGCTCGCGCGCGAGCATCCGGGCGCGCTGCCGGCGAGGCGCTGGCCGGGGCTGGCGTGGTGGTCGCTGCGCCGCGCGGCGGCGGGCGCCGCGGCGGCCGCGCGCGGTGATCGCGACGGCGCGATCTCCGGCCTGCTCGACGGGCCGGCGGTGTGGGCGTTCGAGCTGGGACGGCTCATTCCCAACCGCCCGCTCAGGCGGCGCGGCTGAGCAGTCCGCGCAGCTGCGCACGGCGCAGCGCGCGACGGTCGGCTGCCTGTGCGGCGCGTGCCACGGCGGGCGCCACCAGCGCGGCGTGGCGCTCGTGCAGGGCAAGCTGCGCACGCGCGAGCCGCTCGACGTCGTGCGTCAGCCCGCCGGGGTGACGGCGGTAGCGAACGCGCGCCTCGGGCACGCACAGCAACGGCCCGGGCAGGCGCAGCCACAGGTCCCAGTCCTCGGCGACGAGGGACGGCGCCGCGAACCCGCCCGCCTGCTCCAGCGCGACGCGGCGCACCACGACGCTCGAGGTCGGGATCGGGTTGTGCGCAAAGAAGGCGTCCGGCTCGTGGAGGCCCGCCGCGGGCTCGGCCCAGCGCTCGCCGGTCGGGCGCCCGTCGGCGCTGACCACCAGCGCGCGGCCGAAACAGGCAGCAGCCCGCGGGTTCGCATCCAGGCCGGCGACGGACAGGGCGAGGGCGCCGGGCTCCCACGCGTCGTCGGCGTCGCACAGCGCGACGAGCTCGACGTCGCCCAGCGCCTCCAACCCGGTCGCGCGCGCCGCCGCGGGTCCGCCGGGTTGCGAACGGCGCACGACGCGCACGCGCCCGGAGCGGACCGGCTCGAAGGACCCGTCGTCGATCACCACGACCTCGTCGGGCGCCTGCGCGAGCACGGAGTCGAGCGTTTCCTCCAGAAACCGGGGAAAGCCGCGGACCGGGATGACAACGCCCGTGCGCACGGCGCGCACGCTACGTCAGGGCGCGGCGCAGCGGGTTCGCCCAATATCGTCAGGGCAATGTTCGATCGCTTCGCCATCGGGTTCGACCCGCGTGACCAGCCGCGCCTGCACGAGCTCTGGGACGAGGTCTTCGCCTCCAACCAGTGGTCGGAGGGCGCGATGACGAAGCGCTTCGAGGAGGCCTGGGGAGCCTGGAACGGCCTCGGCTCGGTCGCCTTCGGCTCATGGAGCGGCGGCGCGCTTGCAGCGATGGCCTACGCGGGCGTCGGGCCAGGCGACACCGTGCTGTGCCCGTCGAACACGTTCATGGCCACGCCGCTGTCGGTCGTGCAGACCGGCGCGCAGGTCGCCTTCGTCGACTCCAACCGCGAGGACCTGTGCATGTCCTTCGAGGACTTCGAGCGCAAGGTCGCAGAGCACCGGCCCAAGGCCGCGTGGCTCGTGCACATCGGCGGGCACATCGCGTTCGACTCCGAGCGGATCGCCGAGCTGTGCCGCGCCGAGGGGATCTTCCTGATCGAGGACTGCGCCCATGCCCACGGCGCCGACTGGAACGGCCGGCGCCCCGGCTCGTGGGGCGACGCCGGCGTCTATTCCTTCTACGCGACCAAGACGGTCTCCACCGGCGAAGGCGGAATGCTCGTCTCAGGCGACGAGGGACTGCTGGAGTACGCGCGCGCGTTTCGCAACTACGGCAAGCCGAGCCATGAGGTCAACGGCCTGAACTTCCGTCTCAACGAGTTCACCGCTGCGATCGGCATCGTCCAGACCGAGCGCATGGAGGAGATCGTGGCCTGGAAGAACGCGGTCGCTCGCGACGTGCTCGATCCGGCGCATCCCGGCCGCCTGCGGCTGCCCGACGGCATGACCTCGGGGCTCTACAAGTACCTGGTGTTCGATCCGATCGAGAAGTCGACCGGCAAGGTCTACGACCAGCCCTGTCATCGCATCATGGGCCACGCCGTCGACCTGCCCAACGCAGACTGGATCGCCGCCAACCACTGGTGCGTGCCGCTGTACTACCGCCCGGAGGCCTCCGAGATGGCTTCGAGCACGGCGGGAAGCGCGGCGACCGTCCCCCGCCACGAACCCGGCGCCGAGTAGTCGTCGGCGTCATGCAGGAGCAGCACGTCCCCGGCCCCGAGGTCCCGGGTCACGTCGCGCGCGATCTGCGCAGGGGTGGCGGCCGCCCGCCAGTCGCGGGCCCAGCGCGTCCACAGCAGCGGAGTCCAACCGCGGCGGCGGACCTCGCGCAGCGCGCCGAGCGAGTAAGCCCCGTAGGGGGCGCGGTGCAGCGCCGTGGTCGGCCGGACGGTCTGGGCGCCGCGGTCCAGGTCTGCTTTCAGCATGCGCGGCGTCAGGCGCAGCAGCGTGCGATGCGTGTCGCCGTGCAGGGCGACGTCGTGGCCGGCGGCCTCGATCTCGTCGCGCAGCGCGCCCGTACGCCGGACCTGCTCGCCGACGAGAAAGAACGTGGCGGTGATCGCGTGCTCGCGAAGCAGCTCGAGCACGAGCGGGGTCGCCTGCGCATGGGGGCCGTCGTCGAAGGTCAGGTGCGGCACCTCGAGCGGCAGCGTCAGCTCGATGCCCAGCGCGCGGGCGAGTGCGGGTGCGTGGGCCACCGGCGCGGGCAGGCACCACGCGGCGGCCCCGGTTGCGATGGCGAGCGGCGCGCGCACGTATGGAGCCTACGATGACGCTCCTCGCGGGCCTGCTGCTTGCCCTCTGTGCGGCCGCCTGCTTCGACGCCGCGATCGCGCTGCAGGCCGCGGAGGCGCGCAAGGTCACCCAGGACGAGGGGCTCCAGGCCTCGCTGCTCTGGCGCCTCGCCAAGCGGCCGCGGTGGCTCGCTGCGCTGGCACTCGACGGACTGGGCTGGCCGTTTCAGCTCGCGGCGCTGTCGCTCGTTTCGTTGAGCGTCGTGCAGCCCGCCCTTGCCCTGGGCCTCGTGCTCCTGCTCGCGATGGGCAGCCGGGTCCTCGGCGAGCGGGCCGGCCCGCCGGAGATCGCCGGCGTCCTCCTGCTCGCCGGCGGCGTGGCGATCCTGGCGATCGGTGCGCCGGCGCACACGAACCAGCACGCCGCGACCGGCGCCCTGATCGCGGTGAGCGCCGGCCTGGGGGTCGTTGCGCTGACGCCGTACGTGCTCGGCGCACACGGCTCGGCCCTGATCGCATCGGCCGGCGCCGCGTACACGCTTGCGGCGATCACGAGCAAGCTCCTCACCGACGAGCTCGCCGCGGGGACCGCGGCCGGCGCCGTCGCGTGGGCGCTCGTCACGGCCGTCGCGGGCCTCGTCGGCAAGCTCGCCGAGACGGCCGCCCTGCAGCGGCTGGCGGCCGCCGCGGTCGCCGCGCCGATCTTCGCCGCGGAGGCGGTCGTCCCGGTCCTCGCGGCACCGTGGCTCGCCGACGAGCACTGGAGCGCCGCCGTGCCGGTCGGCCTGGTCCTCGTGCTCGCCGGCACCATGCTTCTGGGTCGCTCGCGCGCGGTGCTCGGGCTGATCAGGGAGGTCGCGTAGCCGCGATGCCGTTCACGCTGCGTGTGCTCCTCGCGTCATTCGCGCGCCCGGCGCGCCGCTTTCGCTACGGCGAGCACCGCGACCAGCGCGCCGAGCTCTTCCTGCCCGATGGGACGCCGCGAGCGCTCGTCGTCGTGCTGCACGGCGGCTGGTGGAGGGCCAAGCGCACGCGCACCAAGCTCTACACGCGCCCGCTGTCGAGGGCCCTTGCCGCACGCGGCTTCGCCGTGCTGAACGCCGAGTACCGCCGCGTCGGCGATGGCGGCGGCTGGCCGATGACCTTCGACGACGCGCTCGCCGCCGTGCGCCTCGGACGCGAACTGGCGCAGGGGCGCAGCGTGGTCGCGCTCGGGCACAGCGCGGGAGCGCACCTTGCGCTGTACGCCGCGGCGGAGGGCGCCGTCGACGCGGTCGTTGCGCTCGCCGCGCCGAGCGACCTCGAGGCGCGTCCGGGCCCGGAGGTCCACGCGCTCATGGGCGGCACGCCGGAGCAGGTGCCAGAGCGCTACGCGCTCGGAAGCCCGATCCGCCGGGTGCCGTTCGGCGTCCCGGTCCTGCTGATCCACGGCGACCACGACGACACCGTCCCGCCCTTGCGCAGCCGCGACCTCGCCGCCGCCGCAATGGCCGCAGGCGACGACGTCACGCTCGTGGAGCCCGAGGCCGATCACCGCCAGGTCGCCGATCCGCGCCACCCGGCGTGGGCTGCGGTTCCGGCGTGGCTCGGCGAGCGAGCCTGAGCACTTCGTCGGCGGCGTGCGGCAGCCGCTCGTACGAACGGTCGGGCGCGCGCGGGCGCGCGAGCGCGCGGCTCAGCGCCGCGCGCAGCTCCTGCGGGTTGCGCGCGACGTCGGCCATGTCGAGCTCGGCGAATGCGCGGTTGTTCACGCGCACGTGCCCGGCGCCCCAGCCGTAGGAGATGACGCGCGTCCCGCGCACCTGCGCCTCATAGACGGTGAGGCCGGCGGTCGAATGGACGAGCACGTCGGCGGCGCCGAGCAGGTCGCCCATGCGGTCTGTGAAGCCCCATGCGTCGACGCCTTCGATCGCGGCGAGCCGTGCGCGCAGCTCCTCGTCGCGCCCGCAGAGCGCGACGGTGTGGGCACCGGCCTCGACGGCCGCGCGCGCCGCACCCTCGAGGTCGCCCATCGCCCAGCCGCCGCCGGAGACGACGACGACGTGCTGATCGGCAGGCAGGCCGAGCTCGCGGCGAGCCGCCGCGCGGTCGACGGGCCGCTCGAACTCCGCGCGCGTCAAGCCGCGGACGTGGGCGACCCGCGTGGCGGGGCCGCCGAGCCGCCGCACCTCGGCCACCGACTCGGCCTGGGTGATCAGGTGCAGCGCGAAGTCCGGGTGCACCCAGGGCTCCAGCGCGGTGAGGTCGGTGATTGCGGAGACGAGCGGAACGCCCAGGTCCATCTTGGCGAGCAGCGGGTTGATGCCGGGGTAGGTCGACACGATCACGTCCGGCCGGCGCTCGGCGATCAGGCGCTCCAGCCCGCGCCGGCCGAGGAGCAGCCCGATCCACTCCTGCACACGCCGCGTCCAGTCGACCTTGACCACGAGCAGGTACGACAGCTCGAAGAGCACCGCGTTGGAACCGCCCACCACGATCCGCTCGACGATCGGCCCCATGGTCTTGAGCGTGTCGGCGACCGTCACCTCGGCGCCGCGCTCGCGCAGGCTCTCGGCAAGCTCGCGCGCGGGCAGGTCATGGCCCTCACCGATCGAGGCCGTGAAGATCAGAATGCGCGTCACGGACCGGGACGCTACGTGTAAGGGCGA
>JAWVFZ010000418.1:0-2828 GCA_033855555.1 Solirubrobacteraceae bacterium | reverse complement strand
GCGCCGTTCGTGGACGTGCGCCGCGAGCTCGCGGAGAACCTGCTGCGCCCGGTGCGCTGGCGCGAGACGCTGCTGGCGCTGCGCGCGTACGGCGTCGAGCGCTTCGTCGAGCTCGGCCCGGGCGCCGTCCTGACCGGCATGGTCAAGCGCACGCTGGCGGTTGCGGCATGACGCTCAGGGCGGGACTCTTCGGCGTCGGCGCGGCGCTCCCCGAGCACCGCCTCGGCAACGACCACTTCGCCGCGAACCTCGACACGACCGACGAGTGGATCGTGCGGCGCACGGGCATCCGCGAGCGCTACTACCTCAACGGCCGCCAGACGCTCGCCGACGTCGCAGTTGAGGCGTGCGAGGCGGCGCTCGCAGACGCCGGGCGCTCCGGGGCGGAAGTCGACTACGTGATCGTGTCGACGATCACGCCCGATCGCATCACGCCGGGCCTCGCCCCCGAGGTTGCGCTGCGGGTCGGCGCGCCCGAGGCCGCAGCGGTCGACGTCAACGCCGCGTGCGCCGGCTTCCTCTACGCGCTCGACCAAGCCGCTGCGCTGGTGGAGTCGGGACGCGCGAACCTCGTGCTCGTCGTCGGCGCCGAGGCGCTGTCGCGGATCACGGACCCGGGCGATCGCGGTACGGCGGTGATCTTCGGCGACGGTGCGGGCGCGGTGGTCGTCGCGGGCGGCGACCTCGAGCGCGGCTGCGGCGCCTTCGAGCTGTGCTCCGACGGCGCGCACGCCGACCTGCTCTACGCGGGGCGCGACGAGCGCCTGCTGCGCATGGAGGGGCGCGAGGTCTACCGCCACGCCGTCGCCCGGATGGTGGAGGCCACGCAGACCGCTCTGGACCGCGCGGACCTGACCGCCGCCGACCTCGACCTCTTCGTCGCCCACCAGGCCAACGCCCGCATCATCGAGGCCGCGGCCGCCGAGCTCGGCGTCCCGCTCGAGCGCGTGGCGATCAACGTCGATCGCGTCGCCAACACGTCGTCGGCGTCGATCCCGCTCGCGCTGTGCCAGGCCGAGCGCGACGGGCTGCTCAAGCCCGGCGCGACGATCGCCCTTACCGCGTTCGGCGCCGGCTTCGTCTGGGGCGCGGGCATCGCCTCTTGGAAGGAGCGCGCGTATGTCACCGCGTGACCAGGGCTGCGCCGTGGTCACCGGCGGCACGCGCGGCATCGGCGCCGCGATCGCCGAGCGCCTCGAGGAAGCGGGCTGGGATGTCGCGCGCCTCGGGCGCGCCGACGCCGACATCGCCGACCGCGAGGCCGTGGCGGCAGCTTTCGACCGCGTCCGCGGCGAGCGCGGGCCGATCCTCGTGCTCGTCAACAACGCGGGGATCCGCGCCGACGGCCTGGCCATCTCGATGGGCGACGACGATTGGACGAGCGTCGTCGACACGAACCTCACCGGCGCCTTCCACTGCACCAAGGCCGCGCTGCCGGACATGCTGCGCGCGCGCTTCGGGCGCATCGTCAACGTCTCGTCGGTCGTCGCCGAACGCGCGAACCCCGGCCAGGCCAACTATGTCGCGGCGAAGGCCGGCTTGCTCGGCCTGACCCGCACGGTGGCACGCGAGATGGCGCGCAAGGGGGTGACCTGCAACGCGGTCACCCCCGGCGTCATCGCCACCGACATGACTGCGGACCTCAACGGCGATCTCGCCGGCACGGTCCCCGCAGGGCGGGTCGGGCGGCCCGAAGAGGTCGCCGCCGCCGTCAGCTTCCTCGTTTCCGACGAGGCGGCGTACGTCAATGGAGCGACCCTGTCCGTGGACGGGGCGCTCGGAGCCTAAGGGAGAACCCCAGAGGTCGATCCCCACCAACGAAGAGGTCCTACAGGTCATCCGCGAAGAGCTGGACGCCATCAAGGTGCCCGGCGCGCTGGAGGCCGGCGAGGGCCAGACCTGGCAGGAGCTGGACGTCGACTCGCTCGACCACGTCGAGCTCGTCAAGGCACTCGAGGACCGCTTCTCGGTCTCGATCGCCGACGGCCGCCTGAAGGGCATCAAGACGGTCGGCGACGCCGTCGGACTCGTCCAGGAGCTTGCCACCGAGGGGGCGCCTGCCTGATGAAGAGCGTTGTCGTCACAGGCCGTGGAGTCGTCACCTCGATCGCCGAGTCGCCGGATGCACTCTTCGACGCGCTGCTGGGGGGCGCGTCGGGCATCGCTGACGGCATCGGCGCCTGCGTCGACTTCGACCCGGAGCCGGCGATGTCGGCCAGGGAGGCGCGCCGCGCCGATCGCTTCACCCAGTTCGCCGCCAGCGCGGCCAAGGCCGCGGCCGACGAGGCCGGCATCCCCGACGGCGCCGATCCCGCGCGGACCGGCGTCGTGATCGGGACGGGCGTCGGCGGCCTCGAGACGCTCGAGCGCGAGTGCCGGACCTGGATCGAGGGCGGCGACCGTGCGGTCTCGCCGTACTTCGTCCCGATGATGATGCCCAACGCGGCCGCGGGGATCGTGGCGATGATGCTCGGCATCCACGGGCCCGGGTTCAGCGTGGCTTCGGCGTGCGCGACCGGCTCCCACGCGATCGGCGAGGCGAAGCGGATGATCGAGCGCGGCGAGGCCGACGTCGTGCTCGCGGGCGGCGCCGAGGCGGCGCTGACCGGGCTCTGCATGGCGGCGACCGCGCCGCGGCCGTTCTCCTCGGGCTGGGTGATGTGGAACGCGTCATTGGATGCGCCGTAGCCGGCGATCCGCGCGTACGCCTTCGCGCCGCGCGCCGCCGCGTGCTCGGCGCTCTCCAGTACCAGCACCGCCGCTCCCTCGCCCATGACGAACCCGTCGCGGCGCTCGTCGAACGGGCGCGAGATGCCCTCGGCCGAGAG
>JAWVFZ010000417.1:0-2518 GCA_033855555.1 Solirubrobacteraceae bacterium | reverse complement strand
GCGACCGCGAGCCCCGCGAAGCTCGCGCCGCAGACGAGCACGTCGGCGCGCGTACCGTCCAGCGAGCTGCGAGCGTCGCCGCGGGCCGTCGCGCGCCGGGTCATGCAGTGAGCACGTCGTAGCCGGCGCGCTCGACGCGGTCGAGCACGCGGCCGTAGACGATCCGGGCCAGGTACATGCCCCGGCGCACGCCCGCCGGCACAGCGGCGTCGACGCCGCGCGTCTCGTGGAACAGGCCGCGTGCGCGGTCGACCTGGCGCGCGACGCGCTCGCGGAACCCGTCTCCGGCCTCGCCCGAGGCAAGGTCGGTCTCCGGCAGCCCCGGCAGGTAGATGCGGTCCAGCGCCCAGTCCTCGCGAACGTCGCGGACGAAGTTGGCCAGCTGGAAGGCCATGCCGAGCCGCGCGACCTCCTCCGGGCGCCCGGGCGCCCCGATCAGCGGGGCCATGATCCGCCCCACGGCGGCCGCGCTGCCCGCCATGTAGCGATCGAGCTCCGCGTCGTCGCGGATGCGCACCGGCCCGCAGTCGACGCGCATCGAGGCCATGTAGGTGCGCAGCTCGTCCAGCGGCAGGCCGTGGCGGGCGCCGGCGTCGGCCAGCGCCGTCGGCACCGGGTGGGCGGCGTGCCCCTCGCGGGCGCGCTCGAGCTCGTGCTCCCAGGCGTCCAGCGCCATGCGCCGCTCCGCGACGGTCGGCGGGCGATCGGGACCGTCCACGATCTCGTCGGCCGTGCGCACGAACCCGTAGACCGCGTGGATCGCGGGGCGTACCGCGCGCGGCAGGAGGCTCGTCGCGACGAAGTACGTCGGATCGTGGCGGCGCTGGAGCCGGCGGCAGGCGTTGTATGCGGGACGGAGGGCTGGATCCATTCTTTTTTCCGCTACGTAGTGTGATGCCCGGATGAAGCATGCCCTCGAACATCCCATGGTGGTGGTCACCGGCAAGGGCGGCGTCGGCAAGTCGACGGTCGCGGCCGCGCTCGCGCTGGCCGCCGCCCGCGAGGGCCGGCGGGTCGCCGTCGGCGAGCTCGGCGGGCATGCGCGAGTCGCGGCCCTGCTGCGCGGCACCGGCATCGACACGCTCACCGTCGACGTCCACCACGCCCTGACCGAATGGCTGGCGACGCAGCTGCCGCGCCGGCTCGCGGACCTGCTGATGCGCTCGGGCGCGTTCGCCTCGCTCGTCGCGGCCGCACCCGGGGGCGCCGAGCTGATCGCGATCACGAAGCTCTGGGAGCTCGTCCAGCGCCGCCGCTGGTCGAAGTCCGAGCCCTACGACCTCGTCATCGTCGACGCGCCGGCCTCCGGCCACGGCGCCGCGCTGCTGCGCGCGCCGCGCACGTTCGCGGACATCGCCCGCGTAGGGCCGATCGGCAGCCAGGCCCGCGAGGTCGCCGACTTCCTCAAGCGCGACGCAGGCTTCGTGATCGTCACGACGCCTGCCGAGCTCCCCGTCACCGAGACGCTGCAGCTCCAGAACCAGCTTCCCGACGTGGACCTCGTCATCGCAAACGCGGTGCTCGCCCGCCGCTTCGCCCCGGCCGAGATCGCCCGGCTTTCGGAGACCGACGGCGAACCGGCCGCAGCAGCGCGCGCGCACGCCGCCCGCGTCCGGGCCCAGCAGTTGCAGCTGGCGCGCCTGCGCCGCGGAGCGCGCGGCGCGGTGCTGACGCTGCCGTGGCTGCTGGACGTCGAGCCGGAGGTTCTGGCCGATCGGGTGGCGCGGTAACGGCGAGTGGCGCCCAGCGCTGTTTGCGGCGGGGCGCGCCGCCTGGGCTGGTCATTGAGGAGAAGGGCCTTGGGCCGCAACTTGGCGACGGGACCGACGGATGTTGCGCTGAGCGCAACATCTCTCAGCGATGCGCAAAAAGGGTGGCGCGTGTAACGAAACCCCCCGTCACGGTGGGTTTCGTTACTCATGTGCGCGACAGGGGCCGGAGCCAGCCACGACGACAGCGCTGTCTTCCATCAATGCATGCAACCGGCGCCCAGCCCGCCGCGGGCAAACCGCGCTGCGCACCACCCACACCCCCCCGCTCCGCCGGAATGTGGCAATGAAAGACTTGACCCCAACGCGGTGCGGGAGCGTGGAGCCGCGCCGCGCTACTCGATCCCCAGGCGGTCCAGGAGGCGCTCGTCGGCGCGCCAGCCGCGCCGGACGCGGACGGAGAGGTCCAGGTGGACCTTTGTGCCGAGCTCGCGCTCGAGTTCGCGGCGCGCGGCGGTGCCGATCGATTTGACCATCCGGCCGCCGGTGCCGATCACGATCCCCTTCTGGGACTCGGTCTCGACCCAGACCAGCGCTCGCACCCGCGTGAGGTCGTCGCGCTCGGCGACGATGTCGTCGATCATCACCTCGACCGCGTGAGGGACCTCCTGGAACGTGCGCCTGATCACCTGCTCGCGGACGAGCTCGGCGAGCAACACGGCCTCGGGCTGGTCGCTGGGATCCTCGGGCGGGAAGTAGAACGGCGACTCGGGGACGAGGCCGCCGAGGTGCGCGTGGAGCTCGGGGAC
>JAWVFZ010000416.1:0-9306 GCA_033855555.1 Solirubrobacteraceae bacterium | reverse complement strand
TGGGCGAAGACGCCGAGCTTGGCCGCCTCCTTGACGAACCCCGGATCACGAGCGTGGAGGAGGACGATCACCGGACAGGCGGCCTCCCGCACGATCTTGCCGATCAGGTCGAGCGCATGCTCCGAGCTCTCCCCGAGTTCGACGAGGGCGACGTCGGGCCGCTCCCTCGCGGTCACGGGGCCGACTTCCGTGACGTCCACCTCGCGCGCGATCACCTCGTGTCCCATGGCCGCCACGATCGGGGCGGCGAGGGCCAGGTGATCCTCCCGCTCGTTGGCGATCAGCACGCGCAGATGTTGGGTCTCGCGATGACTCATCAGCGGCTCCGACAGGGCCAATTCTAGGTCTCCACAGGAGCGTTTCGAAGGGCGTAGACCCCCGTATTTGGCGGGTGTAGGATGGGTGTTCGCTTCGCCCCAGAGCACGGCAAGCGTTGTTTCCGGCTCCAACCCTCGGCCGGCGAATGGTGTCGACCAGCAGCGGTCGACACCGACGCCAAGGCGTTGGGAGCCGAGCATGTCCAACTCGTCGTCGAAGCACTCGATCAACGTCGCAGCGCGCATGGCCCACTGGAGCGGCCGGCACCGCAAGAAGGCGATCTGGGGCTGGCTTGGCTTCGTCCTCGCGGTGTTCATCGCCGGCAATGCGCTCGGCACGACGCAGATCTCCGACGTCGATCAGTTCTCAGGCGAGTCCCACCGCGCCGAGGTGGCGCTGGATCGCGCTGGTCTGCGGCCGGTCGAGGAGGTCGTTTTCGTCCGCAGCAAGACGCTCACCGTCAGGGACCCGGAGTTTCGGGCCGCGGTCAATGACGTGACGACCCGCCTCTCGAAGCTCCGGTACGTCAAGAACATCAGGTCGCCCCTGTCAGGCGACAGCGCGATCTCTTCCGACGGTCACGCCGCCCTGGTCCAATTCGAGATCGCAGGCGACTCGACGGAGGCCAAGGACCGTGTCGATCCCAGCCTCGCCGCGACAGCCGCCGTCCAAGCCAGGCATCCGGGCCTGGAGATCGAGGAGTCCGGCGGCGCCAGCGGCAACAAGGCCGTCAACGAGACCATCACCGACGACCTCAAGAAGGCGGGCGAGCTCTCCCTGCCGCTCACGCTGATCATCCTCACGATCACGTTCGGCACGCTCGTGGCGGCGGGGGTGCCATTGCTGATCGGGATCACCGCCGTGATGGCCGCGCTCGGCGTGGTCGCGATTCCGAGCGAGCTCTTGCCGGTCGATGCCAATCTCTCGGCGGTCATCCTGATGATCGGCCTCGCGGTCGGGGTCGACTACTCGCTGTTCTACTTGCGACGAGAGCGCGAGGAGCGCGCCGCAGGGCGATCTGAGCGCGCCGCGCTGGAGGCCGCTGCGGCGACCTCCGGGCGCGCCGTGCTGATCTCCGGCGTGACCGTGATCATCGCGATGGCCGGGATGATCATCAGCGGCGACAAGGCCTTCATCTCGTTCGCCGAGGGCGCGATCGTCGTTGTCGCCATCGCCATGTTCGCCTCGCTGACGGTGCTGCCGGCGATGTTGTCCTGGCTCGGAGACCGGGTCGAGAAGGGTCGCATCCCGCTGATCGGTCGCCGGCGCCGGCCAGCCGGGCAGTCGCGGTTCTGGACCGCGCTCACCGGCCGCGTCATGCAGCGCCCGGCCTTGTCGATCCTGCTGGCCGGTGGCCTACTGGTGGCGCTGGCGATCCCCGCGCTTCAGATGAAGAGCGTCACGAGCGATATCGACCAGCTCCCGCAGGACCTTGCCGTGATCAAGACCTACAACAAGGTCAAGGCGGTGTTCCCGACCGAGGGCACCACAGCGACTGTGGTCGTGCAGGCCGACAATGTGCGCTCCGGCGCTGCCGCCACGGGCATCGCGGAGCTTCGCGATCGGGTCCAGCGCTCGGACCATTTCCTGCCCGGGACCGCGCTCGATGCGAGCGCGGACGGGACGGTCGCCAAGATCGACGTTCCGACCCGCGGCAGCGGCACCGACTCCGCTTCCGCGAACGCCCTCGGCGAGCTGCGGGACAAGATCATCCCGGCGAGCTTCGGCCAGGTCGAGAATGCGTCTGTCAATGTCAGCGGCGATGCGGCCAGTTCGGCGGACTCGGCCAGTCAGCTCAACAGCCGGCTGCCGCTGATCTTCGCCTTCGTCTTCGGGCTGGCGTTCCTGCTGATGCTCGTCACGTTCCGCTCGATCGTGATCCCGATCAAGGCGATCCTGCTCAACCTGTTGTCGGTGGGAGCTGCCTACGGGATCCTCGTGCTGGTCTTCCAGAAGGGCCACGGAGAGTCGCTGCTGGGCTTCGACTCCAACGGCGGGGTGGCGAACTGGCTGCCGTTGTTCCTGTTCGTGGTCCTGTTCGGCCTCTCGATGGACTACCACGTCTTCATCCTCTCGCGCGTGCGGGAGCTCTATGAGCGCGGCATGACGACCGACGAGGCCGTCAGGCAGGGGATCTCGACGACCGCAGGCACCGTGACCAGCGCCGCTGTGGTGATGGTGGGCGTGTTTGCCGTCTTCGTCACGCTGAGCTTCCTCGACTTCAAGGAGCTGGGGCTCGGGCTGGCCGCGGCCGTGCTGATCGACGCGACCATCATCCGCGGCGTGCTGCTGCCCGCTTCGATGAAGCTGCTCGGCAAGTGGAACTGGTACCTGCCGGGCTGGCTGGAATGGCTGCCGCGGGTCGGCCCGGAGCCCGTCGCTGCCCCACGGGTCACGGAGCACCCGGAACCAACGCCTGTCTGAGGCCGGCGCTTCCTAGCCGGCGACGCCGCGTATCAGGTCCGCCGCCGCACCGCCGGCGTCGCGCACCGCCTGGGCGACCTGCTCGCCCGCCCCCTGGACCACCTGTCCGGCGGGCCCGCCGACCGCCGAGCCGGCGCGACCGGTGGTGCCGGAGGTTGCCCCGGCGCCGGCGTCGGCGGCGCCCTGGACGGCATCCGCGACCGGTGCCGGCTTCGGCACGTCCGGCGTAGCGCCCGTTGCGGGAGCGGCGGCGGCGCCGGAGACCGACCCGCCGCCCGCGCCGGCTGCGCCCGAGGGGACCGATCCGCCGCTCGCGCCGGAGCCAACGGCCTGGCGCGCTGCGCCGCGCACAACCGGGGCGGCGGGCGCGGGAAGCACGACCGCAGCGAGCGCCGTGCGGCCGCCGGGCGCAGAGCCTGGGGCCAACGCGGCCGGGACGGTCACGCTCGGAATCGAAGAGCCACCGGCCGATGGCCAGGCGGAGAAGGCGATGAGCCCGCCCGCGAACAGGAGCGAGGCAACGGAGGCGGCGACGAGCGAGGCGGCGCTTCCCGCCCCTGCGAGGACACCTCGTCTATGCAACATCGAAGACACCTGGCACGACCCCTACATCCGCCCATCGGCCCTTCGGGCCGGAACTTTAGCTGGTTGGCGCGTACACGCTCACCGGTCGAAGCCCGCCGCGGCGCGCGGCGAGGCCCACCCACAGGAGCCCCGCGAGCAGCATCGCAAGGCTCTCGAACTGGGGCGCGGTCAGACCCGCGGCGACCGCGTCGTTGCGGCGCAGGAACTCGACCAGGAAGCGCTCGGAGCCGGCGAGGATCAGGTAGCAGGCGAACAGCACGCCCGGCCGGAACGCATTGCGCGCGCGCCACAGCGCCCACGCAGCGAGCCCCATCGTCAGCGTCTCGTAGATCGGCGTCGGGTGGACCTTCACGGTGGTCGGCACCGTGCCGTTGGGGTAGGCCATCGCCCACGGCCCATTCCAGGCCTTGCCGTAATCGCCGTCGCCGGAGACCTGGCAGCCGACGCGCCCGACGGCATAGCCCAGCGCCAGCGCAGGCGCGCAGACGTCGAGCAGGGTCAGGCCCAGGAAGCCGCGGCGATACGCCCACAGGCAGACGCCCAGTGCGCCGCCCAGCGCGCCGCCATACCAGACGAGCCCGGCGCCCGAGAAGATGTTGCCGAGCAGGTCGTGCTTGACGTCGTTGTAGTTCTGGATCAGGTAGTACAGCCGCGAACCCACCAGGCCGCCGACCGCGGCCGCGAAGACCATTTCGTAGGCCCACTCGGCCGACCGGCCGAGCTCGACCAGGCGCCGCGAGACGACCGCGCCGGACGCCAGGAAGGCGAACGCGAAGCAGAGGCCGAACGTCTTGATCGAGACGCCCAGCAGGTGGATCTCAGGCTTCATCTGCGGCGGAAGATACGGCTACAGATAGTTCATCGGGTTAACGACGGATCCGTTGATCCGCACCTCGAAGTGCAGGTGGGGGCCGAAGCAGCGGCCCGTGCAGCCGGAGATGCCGATGACCTGGCCCTGGCTGACCTGCTGGCCCAGCGAGACGCGGAACGCGGACTGGTGTGCGTAGCAGGTGGCCATCGCGCCGGTGTGCTGGATGCAGGTGAAGTTGCCGTAGCCGCCGGACGCCGCCTCGGACTGCAGGAGCGCAACGCGCCCGGCCGCAGCGGCGCGGATCGGGGTGCCCGAGCCCACGCCGATGTCGATGCCGGGGTGGCAGGCCTCCCAGGCGCGCCGCTCGCAGAACTGCGAGGTGATCGGGCCGTTGACCGGCCAGATCAGCGTGCCGCCGCCGCGCTTGATCGGGCCCGCGGGCAAGCTCCCCTGGCCGGACTGCAAGGTGCGGGTGATCTTCGCCTGCTGGGCCTTGAGATCGGAAAGGTTGCCCTCGAGCTGCACGCGCTCGCCGTGCACGTGCGAAAGCGCGCTCTGCTTGGCGGCGCGTGTTCCCGCATAGCCCACGCGCGTTCCGATGAGGTCCTGCTTGACCGCCGTGATCTCCTGGCGGCGCTGAAGGATCCGGGCGGTCACGGCCTGCTGGCGGCGCTCGAGGCCGTCGAGGCGATGGGCGGTCGCGATGGCCTCGGCCTTGGCGTCGCGCACGAGCCGCACGATCGAGCGATCCTGCTCGGAGATGCGCTGCATGAAATCGCTGCGTTCGATGAGGTCGGCGAAGCCCTTGGCGCTCAGCACCACGGTCACGAGGTCGGGCCTGTCGGCCTGGTAGAGCTCTACCAGTCGCTTTGCAAGCGCGGAGCGCGCGTCGTGCAGGCGCGCGCGCAGGCGCACGAGCCGGGTGCGCTCGTTGCGCAGGTCCGTCTGGATCTGACTCAGCTCGCTGCGGTTCTGGTCCAGCGCGGACTGCACCTGTGCCTCGTGGGTGCGCAGCCGCGTGATCTTGGCCTGCAGGCGGTCGATCCGGGCGCTGTAGCGCGCGATGTCGTTGGAGAGGACGCGCTCGGTCCCCTTCTTGGCACCGATCTTGCCCTGGACCTGCTGGATCTTGTTGCTGAGCGAGGCAGCGGACGCGCCGGGACGGCCGGCGTCGGCCACGAGAGGCGACGCCCCCCAGGCCGCAAGCGGCAGCACGACGCCCGCCGCGAAGGTACGGAGGCGCATGAAGAGGCGGGATCCTAGTCCAGAAGCGTCCCGAACCCTCAATCAGCACATGAGGTTTATGGAAAGCTGCAACGCCTCGCCCGGCGTCGCCCTTCATCGGCCCCTAATGCGGGCCTGCCATCATCCAGTGCATGGCACGCCCCGCTCAATTCGGTAGGGACACCGGCCTCCAGGCCCGGATGGTCGTGACGATGTTCCTCCTAGGCCTCGTCTACGTCGTCTTCCTGGGGGTCATCTTCGCCGCCGGCGCCGGCGCGATCACGCTGGTCGTGTTCGCCGTCGCCCTGCTTTCGTTCCAGTTCTTCGCGTCCGACAAGCTCGCGCTGCGGGCGATGGGCGCCAAGGAGGTCTCCCCTGCGGAGGCTCCCGAGCTGCACGCGATGATCGAGCGGCTCTGCCTCCAGGCCGACATCCCGAAGCCGCGGATCGCGGTCGCCGACACTCCGATGCCCAACGCGTTCGCGATGGGCCGGTCGCAAAAGCATGCAACGGTCTGCGCGACGACCGGCATCCTCAACCTCCTCAGCCCGGCCGAGCTCGAGGGCGTCCTGGCCCACGAGATCACGCACATCGTCAACCGCGACGTCGCGATCATGACGATGGCGAGCTTCTTCGCCTCGGTCGCCTCGATGATCGTCCAGTTCGGATTCTTCTTCGGCGGCGGGTTCGGTGGCGGATACAGCAGCGACAGCGACGACGACAACCCGAGCTTCGCGGTCCTGATGCTCGTGTCGGTTGCGGTCTACGCCATCTCGTTCCTGCTCATGCAGGCACTCTCGCGCTACCGCGAGTTCGCGGCCGACCGCGGGGCGGCGGTCATCACCGGTCGCCCGAGCGCGCTCAGCTCGGCGCTGCTGAAGATCAGCGGATCGATCGAGCGCACGCCGACCAAGGACCTGCGCGTGGCCGGCGAGCTGAACGCGTTCTTCATCGTCCCGGCGGCGGTCAAGAACTCGATCTACGGCCTGTTCGCCACGCACCCGCCGATGGAAAAGCGCATCGCCGCGCTGTCGCGCCTCGAGGCGCAGCTGCAGGGCGGCGCGCGGCCGATCGCCGCGTAGCCTCCGCGCATGGGCTTTCTCGATCCGCTGCTCGGGCGGCGCAAGACCAAGGCGCCGGCGCCCGACAGGCTCTTCGCGATCACGACGGCGTACGTGACACTCGAGGCCGAGCACTCGATCGCGACCCAGGGCGCAGCGGCAATCGTGTTCCAGCCGCTGGCGACGGGCGACTTCCAGCAGATCGTCGCCGACGTCGAGGAGACCGTGCGCGGCACTGGCGAGGAGACCGGCACCGTGGTGGAGACCCACGACGACGAGTTCGACTACCGCTGGGTCATCCTGCGCGACCAGGATCTCGAAGACCTCGCGGTCGGTGTCAACGCCGTCAGCGACGCGCTGGCCATCGGCGGCTACAAGGACCGGGTCCTGGCGGCGGTCTTCGCCTTCAAGGACGCCAGCAGCAAGCCGCTGTACTTCATCTACAACTACAAGCGCGGCAAGTGGTACCCGTTCGTGCCGGCCCAGGGCGACAAGCAGCGGTCCACCGAGCGCGAGCTGCAGCTCAAGGCGATCGTCGGGACCGAGCTGCCTATCGAGCCGGAGATCGAGCGCTGGTTCCCCCTCTGGGGAACCCCGATCTAGACCGGGCCGTCGCGCCGCGTTGCGCACGCTCGTCATCTCCGATCTTCACCTCGGCAGCCGTCTCGGCCGCGACGTGTTACGTCATCCCGCGCCGCTCGAAGCCCTGCTGGGCGCACTGGACGACGTCGACCGGCTCGTGCTCCTCGGGGACGTAGTCGAGCTCACCGCGGCGCGGCCCCAGCGGGAGCTGAAGCTGGCCGGACCCGTCCTACGGGCGATCGGCGAGCGGCTCGGCGCCGATCGCGAGGTGGTCCTGGTTCCGGGCAACCACGACGCCGCGCTCGTCCGCCCGTGGCTGCAGGCACACGGCGTACCGGCTGCCGTCGACGCACGGATCCCGCTCGACGCAACACCGCTGCTCGCCGAGGTGACGGGGCTGCTCGCCCCGGCGCGCGTGCGCGTGCACTACCCGGGCGTCTGGCTGTCCGAGCGCGTCTGGGCAACGCATGGCCACTACCTGGACCGCCATCTCCTGCCGGAATCCGGTTTCGGTGTTGGCCGCGGCCTGCTGGGGCGGCTGCCGCGCGACGGCGCGACGCCGGCCGACTACGAGCAGGCGGCCGCACCATGGCTGCGGTGGCTCGGGGGCGCGCTCGGCCGCCGGTTGCCGCGGCCACTCGCCGCCTGGGAAGACGACCTGGCCGAGCTCCTGCGCGCAGCAACGATGCCGCGCGTGCCGGTACGCCTGCTGAGCCATCGGTTCGCGCCGCTGACGACCGTCCTGCTCGGCGCCCAGATGCGCCGCGCCAGCATCCCTGCGCTTGCGCGCGTCGCGCACCGCCTCGGCATCGACGCCGACTGGGTCGTCTTCGGCCACGTCCACCGCTGCGGCCCGCTGGCCGGCGACGATCCCCAGCAGTGGCGCGGTGCCGGCGGGCGACCGCGGATCGCGAACACCGGCTCCTGGGTCTACGAGCCGCTGCTGCTCCACCGTGCCGTGGCGCCGCATCCCTACTGGCCGGGCGGCGCGGTCGTCGTCGAAGACGACGGCGACCCGCAGGCGATCGAGCTGCTGGACGCAGCCGCGATCGTGATCTAGATCATCTATCCGCCGGCCTGGCGCTCGCGGAACGACCGCACCTTGTGGCGGTTCCCGCAGACCTTCATGTCACACCAGACCGCGCTGCGGTTGCGCGAGGTGTCATAGAACGCAAAGCGGCAGTCCTCGGCGGGGCACACCTTCAGGCGGGCCCAGGTGCCCTCCTGCTGCGCGGTCGCGATCGTGGCCAGCAGGCGGCCGAGCGATCCGTCGACGCCGCCGGCCTTGGAGACGACCGAAGCATGCCCGTGATCGTCGAAGCAGACCGAGAGCCGAGCGCGGTCCGCGGCGGCGTCGACGACGCCTGGCGCGGCTGGATCGAGCTCCATCCCGCCGTGGTGCAGCAGGATCGCGCGCAGCGCCTCGCGCAGCTGCACGGCGCGCGCGAGGTCGGCGGCTGTCGCAGGCGGTGCTCCGAGGTCGTGGGCGTCCAGCCACGCGGTCAGCGCGGCGGGATCGGGCAGTCGCTCAGTGTCGTCCTCGGCGTCGTATGTGTTGACGAACTCGCGAACGAGCTCGAGCTGATCGGGGGCGGGATTGGACATGTCAAAAGTAACCAGCTTTAGGTTGACACCAGTTAGCTAACTGGTATTCTTGCTTTACAGGTTACAACGGTTCGCGAGGAGCGACAAGACCATGATTTCTCCCTCCCCCATCGAGCAGCACGTCGAGATCGCACGCGCGTTCGGCTCCCGCACCGGACCACTCGACGACTTCGTCCGGCGTGGCGTCCTGCGGCGTCTGCGCCGGCGCGCGGCCACAGCCCCGGACGGCATCGACGTGCCAATCACCATCCGTCCCGCCTCCGAGAAGGACGCCCGGGCGATCGCGCGGCTGGCGCTGCTCGACGGCGGCCGGCTCCCCGCCGGGCAGCTGGTGCTCGCCGAGGCCGATGGCCGCCTTCTGGCGGCCACCGACGTCGCCACGGGCCGCACCGTGGCGGACCCGTTCGTTCCGAGTGCCGGCGTCGCCACGCTGCTGCGCCTGCGCGCGGAGCAGGTCCGCCCGCGCATCGTGGCCTGACCGCGCTGCGGACTCCGGCTAGGTGGGCTCCGGGATCAGCCCGTCGCCGGTGAACTCCTCCCCCGCCTCGGGGAAGGAGATGTCCGCGGGCGGCAGGATGTGGTCGGAGGCGCTGAGATCGTCCTCGCCCAGGACCTCGCCGTTGCTGCGGACGAACTGCAGCAGCTCCTCGAAGGCGGCATGGAAGCCGTCCTCGTCGCCGGCCTCGACGGCGGCCA
>JAWVFZ010000415.1:0-4577 GCA_033855555.1 Solirubrobacteraceae bacterium | reverse complement strand
GCGTCTACCGGACCACCTGTTCGCGTAAGAGCTCTGCCCGATTCGCCTGCCGGGTGGAGGGCACGAAGCTCGGCCGGCGGGGATGGATCGGGCACATGACGATCACGCGCACGGCTCACGGCGTCGTGGTGAGCCGGTAGCCCGGATGGCTCCCGCGAGCGACAGGGCCGATCTACCGGCCCGCTCAGCGTCGTGGGCCGCGTCTGCAGCGATCGTGGTCGCCGGCACGGTCAGCCTTACGGCCTGCGCCGGCCCAGATCGCGCTGGGCGAGCGCGCGACTGACGAACATGGCGCTATGCGCCAGTTTCGTCAGCCAACCGGCCCGCCTGGCGCCACCGAGCCGCCCCCTTTCCCACAACTGCTGGGCGGGGCGCGTGGGTAACGAAGGTTCCCGTGAGCGGGAGGTTTGTTCCTCAAGAGTCATGACGATGCCTTCAGCGCCGATACCGAGGCAGTGGACGAGCAGACGCGGTTACTGCGGCACTGAGGCCAGCTGCACCGAGAGCAGCTGCTGGGGATTTGCGGCTCCGGCGTCATTGACGGCGATGAGTGCACGGTGGCCAAGACGCCACACGCCACTGACACCGCCCGACGCGGGTTCGTAGGACCTGCGACGGCTGTCGCGGAGCCGGTAGGTGAGCAGGCTCACGCCGTCTGCCCACACGACATGACCATCTATGAAGGCGGGGTCGCCGCTCGTGTCGCGCCCCATGAGCGTGGCGTGCCTGGTCCCGCAGCGCTTCAACACCAACCGCTGCTCGCGCGAGGCGCTCAGCACCTCGGGCCCGGTATCAAGCGCCCAACGCCCGGAGAACAAGAGGGGGACGTATCCGTCGCTGAGTTCTGGCGGCAAGTTCTCAAAGCCGTCGGTGGATGCCCGCAGCGGTGAGCAGATCGGCCGCACGAGCGTTGAGCGGTCGAGGTCAGGCTGGCGGCGGGGACCGAATGGGAGGGCGCCGTTGTAGCGCCGGCCGGTCGCTCGGTCATAGAACGCGGAGTCCTGGCGGTGGTAGGACGTCCCCAGCGCCTGCAGCCACCTGCGCCCGACCGCAACCCATGAGCGGAAGTCGTCCATCGTCGCCTCCTCGGCGACCGCTTGGCGCCCCAGCCCGGTGCGCACATCCACGATCCAGGCCCCTGATACCCGGCCGGGAACGGATGCCGTGCACGTGAACAGCAGGGCACCTGCTCCGATGACCGGGTTACCGCATCCTGCCGGGTCGTCAACCGTTGCGATGTGACCGTCGGAGGCGTCCAGCACCGTTGTTGTGTGACCGCTCGCCGGCCGCCAGGCAGCGAAGCGCCGGCCATCCGTGCCCACCACCTCCTTCCCAGAACCGACCGGCTTGCTCTTGAGGACCGCTGATTGGGCGCTTGATGACGAACCAGCGAGCCCAAGGGCGGCGACGATGGCGAACCGCGATCTCAACGAATTCAGCATGGTCAGTGGGAACGGCTCACGCGCGGCCAAGTGTCGGAAAGCGGGGATGGGACCCGCGTCACCGCTCCGGAGATCCAGCGGCAGCGTTGAGAACCGCTTGCAGCTCGCTGCGGCCAGTGATACCGAGCTTCGGGAAGACTCGGTACAGGTGCGTGCCGATCGTGCGGTGCGAGAGGTACAGCTGCTGACCGATCTCGCGGTTGGAGAGACCTTTGGCCGCGAGTTGGGCGATCTGAAGCTCTTGGGCGGTGAGCTGGTCACGGGCGGCAGGGTTGCGCCGACGGCTCGCCTCTCCTGATGCGCGTAGCTCTCGCCGGGCCCGGTCGCTCCAAACGGCGCACCCCAGGGCATCGAAGCCGTCGCGGGCGGCGCGCAGCGGTGCGCGTGAGTCGGCGATCCGGCGCCGGCGTCGCAGCCACTGGCCCTGGGTGAGTAGGAGGCGGGCACGCTGGAAGGGCCACCGCGCGAGCCCGCTGCCCAGCGCTTCCTCGAAGCGCGCCTCGGCCTCATCGTCATCAGCGAGCAGAGCGCGAGCGTGTCCGAGACCAAGTTGGATCCAGGTGCCCGGGCTCGCGCCCGCGATCGCTTCGACTTGCGCCACGCGCGCCCGTCCCTCCTCGATCCGATCGGCGTGCAATGCGGCCTCGGCGAGGTCGCCGATCAGCCAGGAGCAGACCACGGGGTGGTACGCGGAGTCGGCGGGATCGAAGAGGCGCTCGGCGGACCGGTAGGCGTCGGCGTGCCTGCCCGCGCCGAGCGCGGCTAGGACTCTGCCGAACTGGGCGAACGCGACCGTGATGTTCGCGCCGGCGGGTTCTGCGATCCCTTCGGCCCGCGCCGCCGCCTGCTCGGCCGCTTCTTCGTCGCCGCGCATTCCGGCGATGAGGGAGACGACGGTGTCGGCCGCCGCCTCCCACTGCGGCTCTCGCAACTCGGTCGCCAGGCGCCGTGCCTCCGCAGCCGCCGGGATGGCGACGTCCCAGTCGGCGAGTCGCGCCGCCATGCTCGAGTAGAGCGTGAGCATGCGCGGGAGATGTCCGAGGCGGCCTTCGGTGCGCAGGCGGTCAACTGCCACGGCCAGGAAGTCGGTGCCCAGGTCGAACGCGCCCACGACGAGCGCCGTCGGCCCGAAGTGCCGGGCCGCCTCGGTGTCTCGGCCGCCCTCCGTCGCAGCGGCTCGCAGGCGTGCCAGCACGCCTGGCGCATGGCCGAAAGGATCGGCGTAGGCATGGATCGCGACCACGCGAGGGTCGTCCGCGTCGACGCCACCGAGGCGATGCGCCGCCTCGCTGAGTAGCTTCCGCGCCGCTTGATCAGGATCCACCCACCAGGTCCGCGACGCGACGAGCCAGAGCAAGTCGATCTGCAAGTCGCGCTCCTCGGCGGCTCCGGCCTGCTCGGCGGCGGCGAGCACCGCCGTGATTCGCGCAGGATCGCCGAGCGGTCGCGTATCCACCATCTCCCGGATCCACATCGCGCGAGCGCGGCCAAGATGTCCGAGCACAAGCCGATCGGCGTCACTCAACAGGGTGGAAACCACATCCCGTTGCCCGAGCTCGAAGGCGAGTTCGGCGGTCGCCAGCAGCCGCCGCGCACGCTGACCGCGCTCGCTGAGCTCGGCCGCGCGGCGCATCGCAGCGACCGCGACACCGATTGCTCCGCGCCGGCGTGCACGGCGGCCCGCCTGCTCCAGCTCCAGCGCGACGTCCTCGTGCTCTCCCGTGATGAGTGCGGCGCGGTGCCAGACCCGTCGGTCCGGTTCCGCGCCCAGGACGTCGGCCAGCGCCTCGTGCACGCGCTGTCGCTGGGCTACGCTTGCCGCCTGGCTGACCGCCGAGCGCATCAGCGGGTGCCGGAAGCGGACGGTCCGCACGTCGAGCTCAACGATCGATGCCTCTACCGCCGGCTCCAACGAGCCGATCTCCAACGTCGTCCCGGCCACGGCACTGCCGGTGACCAGCACCTCCTGGAGACGGTCACCGTCGTTGAGAGCGGTCACCAGCAAGAGCAGCCGGGTGTGGTCGGGCAGCTCGGAGACACGCGCCGCAAACGCGTGCTCCAACCGTTCGGTGAGCGGCAGCAGACCCGGAATCGGCGCGTCCTGGTCCGCGCGCCGCGGCAGGGCCAGGGGCAGCTCCATGAGCGCCAGCGGGTTCCCGGCGGCCTCGCGCAACAGTCGGCCACGCTGCGACCGGGGTAGGTCCGGAGCCGATGCGTCCAGCAACGTTGCCCCGACCACGGGGTCGAGACCGCCGAGCCGGTGCTCCGGCAGGCCGGCATCGCCGAAGGCCCGGTCGGAGCCATCGCGCGTGGCGGCCAGCAGGAGGATCGGGTCGGACTCCAGGCGACGGGCCACGAAGGCCAGCACGTCCAAGCTCGGGGGGTCGAGCCAGTGGGCGTCCTCGGCCACGAGCAGGACCGGCGCAGCGACCGCAGCCTCGGACAGCAGATCGAGTACAGCCATCGCGAGCCGAAACTGCTGTCCGGTGGCATCCGCGTCGTCCAGGCCGAACGCCGCGTCCAGCGCCGCCCGCTGCGCCGGAAGCAGCACGGCAGCGTGAGCCCGGACCGGGCGCAGGAGCTGATGCAGGCCGGAAAAGGCCAGGTGCGCCTCGGATTGCACTCCCATGGCGCTCAAGACCGTGAACTTTCGCTCCCGCGCGAGCGCCGCGGCCTCGGCGAGCAAGCGCGACTTGCCGATACCCGGCTCCCCGCGCAGCACCAGCGCCCCTCCCCCGGCCGGCACGCTGTCCAACAGAGAAGTCACCAACCCGATCTCGACGTCCCGACCGAGCAGCGGCCCAGCACCATCGCGCACCGAAACAAGCATGACGTGACGATCGTCCCACGGACGACCGCAGGGGGCTGGATCCACGTACCGGGCGCACGCCCCGCGCTCCATCGGGAACGCGGGGCAACCTACGCGCGTGAAGGTCCGGTGCCCGGCTCAGGCACCGACGGCGGCGCTCGACGTGCTGGCCGCCGCGGTCTCGATGAGCTCCGCCACCGCTCCCGGCTGGGAGAGCGCGATCGAGTGCGACGCGTCGACTTCGACCGTGTGCGAGCCGGCGCGCTGGGCCATGTGCCGCTCGGCGTCCGGATGGATCGCGTTGTCGGCGGTGGCGACGACGGCCC
>JAWVFZ010000414.1:0-5246 GCA_033855555.1 Solirubrobacteraceae bacterium | reverse complement strand
GCCCATCGCCTTCGCGCTACCGATCGTCGCCATCTCGATGACCCGCTCCGCCGTCATCAGCGTGGGATCCATGTGCGTGACGTTCTGCAGCAGCGCCGCGAACTTCATCTGCTCGACCATGTCCGGCGAGCAGTTGACGTAGGTCCCGTCGGTCCCCAGACCGACCGTGATGTCCTTCTGGAACATCTGCTTGAGCGGCGCGATCCCGTCGCAGCTGTACGCGTTGCTGACGGGGTTCGAGATGATCCCCGCGCCGCACCGGGCGACCGAGTCGAGCTCGCGCTCCTTGAGGTGCAGCGAGTGGATGAAGACCCAGTGGTCCGAGAGCGCTCCGAGCCGCTCCAGGTAGTCCACGTCACCACCGCCGGTCTGCTGCTCGAATTCCTTGATCGAGAGCCACGGCGTGCCGGCCGAGCAGTGGTTGGTGATCTTCAGGTTCCGCTCGCGGGCGAGCTCGACGCCGGCAATGATGATCTCGTCCGACGTCGCGTTGTGCAGCATCCAGTTCGCGCCGGTCTCGATGGCCAGCCCCATGTGGATCAGGCCGCCGGCTCCGTCCCAGCGCTCGACGATCTCCTTGGCGAGCGCGATCTCCTCATCCCGGCCGCGAACGTGGGGGTGGGCGTCGTATTTGGTCGAGAACGGCGGCTCGGGCGTGTCGCGCAGCTCCTTTGTGACCATCTGGCGCACGCCCACGTCGAGCACCGGCTCGATCATCGCCTGGATCGAGTCGGGGTCGTTGACATTCACGACGTGGTTGAGCGAACACGTCGTGCCGGTCCGGATCTGCTCGATCGCGCCGAGGTACGCGGCGGCGCGCAGGTCGCCTTCGGTGAGCTGGAACATCAGCGGCAACGTGATCTGATCGAGCCAGTCCTCGAGAAGAAGGCCCTCGCCTGTGTTCTTGAAGAGCGAGCCCCAGTGATGGTTGTGGCCGTTGATGAGGCCCGGCATCAGGAGCTTGCCCTTGAGGTCGATCTGTTCCTCGGCGACGCGGTCGCCCAAGTCCTCCATCGCGCCAATCGCGACGATCGAGTCGTCGTCGATCGCCACCCACCCGTGTGGGATGACGCGCCGGTCGGGGTCGACCGTCACCACGTAGGCGTTAGTCAGCAAGAGCGACACAACGACACACCTTCCTGCTCGATGGTTGGGACCACGGCTGCACGCGTCGAGTACGATATATCATATGCCGTGCAGAGGTACCGGGTCCTACCGGGCGACGTAGCCGCCGTCGACCACGACGACGGACCCGGTGACCCCCCGCGCCGCGGGACTGGCCAGGTAGGCGACTGCCGCCGCGACTTCCGTCGGCTCCACGAGCCGCCCGATCGGCATCAGGTCCTCGAACGTGCGCCGCTCGCGTGCCGCGTCGCCGCTCGCGTCGAAGAAGCGCTGCAGCATCGGGGTATCGGTCGGCCCCGGACAGACGGCGTTGACGGTGATCGCCTCGGCACCGTGGTCGAGCGCCATCGCGCGCGCGAGCTGAATGACCGCGCCTTTGGAAGCGCAGTACGCGGCCGCGTTGGGCGTACCGACGAGCCCGAGCTGCGACGCGATGAACACGATTGCTCCGCCACCCGCCTGCCGCAGGTGCGCAACGGCGTGGCGCGCCGCGTGGAAGGCGCCGCCGACGTTCACGGCAAAGACGCGCTGCCATGTCGCGAGGTCGACGGTCGTGACATCGCCGCGCGCGACTATCCCCGCGGCGCACACGAGGACGTCGAGGCCGCCGAGCGCTTCGACGCTCCGGTCGATCGCGTGGCCCACGGCCGCGTCGTCGCTCACGTCAGCGGTCTCTGCGTGGTCGAGATCAAGCCCGGCGAGGCCCGCCGCGTCGATGTCGATGCCGGCGATCTGCGCGCCGGCCGCGCGCATCGTCTTGACGGTGCTCGCGCCGATTCCCGACGCGGCGCCGGTGATGAGGACCCGCTGCGGCTGGTCCGACGCGTTCGTGTTGCGCTCGGTCATGACAGACACGGCCTTTCCGGTTGACCCACGCGGCGGGCGCTGGATCCACCGTCTGCGGTACACGTTATATCATCGACCAATGTTCAGACTCGACGATCGCGTGGCTGTCATCACCGGCGCGGCATCCGGCATCGGCGCCGCGACGGCGGAGGTCTTCGCACGCGCCGGCGCCGACTCGGTGCTCGCCTGGTATCCGGGCGACGACCACGACATCGCGCCGGTCGTCGCCGCTGTCGAGGCGGCCGGACGGCGCGCTGTGGCGGTCGAGACGGACGTCGGACAGACGGAGGATGTGGACCGCCTGGTCGCTGCGGCCATCGGCGAGTTCGGCCGGCTCGACATCGTCGTGGCGAACGCCGGCATCGCGCGCGACGTCCCGTCGACGGAGCTGGACGATGACGAATGGCGCAGGCTCATGGAGATCGACCTGCTCGGCGTCTTCCGCTGCTTTCGCGCCGCACTCCCGCCGATGATCGAAGCCGGCTGGGGCCGGTTGATCGCGACCAGCTCGATTTCGGGCGCCGTGATCAGTTGGCCGCGCCATGTCCACTACACGGCGGCAAAGGGCGGCGTGCTCGGGCTCGTGCGCGGTCTCGCGATCGAAGTCGCGCACCAGGGCATCACCGTCAACGCGGTCGCGCCGGGCGTGATCGTCACGCCGCAGAGCACCGATCCGGTGCACTCGTTCGGCGCCGAGGGCGTTCATGACTTCGCCTCGCGCGTGCCCGTGGGCCGCAACGGCCAGCCCGAGGACGTCGCGGCGGCCTTCACCTACCTCGCCAGCGAGGAGGCGGCTTTCATGACCGGGCAGACGCTCATTCTCGACGGCGGCTATACCGTCTCCCACGTATAGCCGGCGCCCGTACGAGCGCCGGCACAAGCCACGCGCCCTATCAGTAGCGCGTGGCCGCACGGTGCCGGAACGCGGCCTCCGCTGTCGCGCGGTCTGGCGCCGACCAGAGGGAGAGCGTCAGGAGAACCCTCGCCTTGAGCGCCCCGAGTCCCGCGCCGTCCAGGACGCCGAGTCGATGGAGATCGCGCTCGGAGCCGGGAAACTCGTAGGTCTCGCGCAGCAGGAGACCGGCGTTGGTGCGCGACACGACTGCGACGGGCAGGTGCTCGACCGCAGACGCGATCGCGCCGAGCATGCGCTCGGGCACATGACCAGCACCCATGGCCGCAAGGACGACACCGCCAAAGTCGCCGTCGATGACGGCCTGTAGCTGCCGTCCGTCGTCGCCCAGCAGCGCCGACACCAACGCCACGTGCGGCGGCTGGTCGGCGATCGGCGCGAGCGCAGCGAGACGGCTCCCCGGCGGGGAGCTGAACTCGGGCCTGCCCTCGGTCACGCCGCCGACGGGACCGGCGCCCGGAGCGGCAAACGCCGCCGGCCCGGTGCTGTGCACCTTCGCAACGTCTCGCGCGCTGTAGATCTGATCGGCAAACACGACGAGGCACCCCCGTCCGCGTGACTCCGGTGCGACGGCAACGGCGCTCGCCGCCCACAGGTTCGCGGGGCCGTCGGCCCCGGGAGCAGTCGCCGGTCGCATCGCCCCGGTGACGACCAGGGGCTCGGGGCGATCCCAGAGGAGGTCGAGCACGTAGCACGTCTCCTCGAGCGAATCCGTGCCCTGCGTGACGACGACCCCCGCGGCACCATCGTCGACGCAGCGGCGCGCGATGTGCGCCGTCTCAACGACGTCTGCGAAGCTCAGCGAAGCGCCCGGGAGCGTCCGGACGCTCCTCGCGTGTATATGAGCAAGGTCGGACAGCCCGGGCACAGCGGCGACGAGGTCGTCAGCCGAGAGCTGTGGTGACGCGCCGGCTCCGCGGCTCGAGCGCATCGCGATCGTGCCACCCAGCGCCAGCACGTCGATCCTCCCAAGCGCTGCCGGTCTGGGCTCTACCCCGCTCAGTTCGCTCGTCACTCATGCATCGTATACGATCTACCAATGACTGATCAGGCCGGTATCCCCTCCGACGACCAGCCAGGTCTCCCTGGTGTTCAGCTGACCGGACCTCGGCGCTGGCACGATCAGCGCTGGCTCGTCGACACTGCCATTCGCACCGACGGCCTCGAGTGGGACCAGCCGCGCATCGGCTACACGGTCCGCCCGATGGGCGTCGACGCGATCGCGGACTTCGAGATGGCAAAACGCCAGATCTCGAAGTTCGATGACCTCATTCCGGTCTTCACGCGGCTCGCGCACCGGCGCCGGCGCATGGCCGAAGACGCGGAGGCCTCCGGCCACCCGGTGACCGCGCGTGAGCACTGGTTCCACGCGGCGCTGCTGTTTGCGACGGCCGAGTGGTCGATCTTCGAGGATTCCGATGAGCTCGTCGGGCTCGACGACCTCAAGAATGCGGCGTATGCGGCGTATGGCCGCCTGGCAGAGCACCATGTCGAACGCGTCGACATCCCGCTCGGGGAGCATCACATCCCCGCCTGGCTCCATCGGCCTGCCGGGCACGACGGCGAGCCGCTGCCGGTCGTCCTGTCCTGCGGAGGCATGGACGCTCCGAAGGAGCTGAACGTCAACCTCTACGGCGACAAGTTCCTCGAGCGAGGCTTCGCCGTGCTCGCCTTCGACGGCCCGGGTCAGGGCGAGGCCCCGGTTCGCGGGCTGAAGTTCACGCCGACGGCGTGGATCGACGCCGGTCAGGCGATCGTTTCGTGGATCGACGGCCGCGACGACCTCGACAGCGACCGCATGGTCGCGTTCGGCCTCTCCTTCGGTTCGTATTGGATGACGCAGATCGCTGCGACGCAGCCGCGGCTTCTCGGCTGCGCCGTGGGGCTCGTCTGTCACGAGCCTGGGGGCCACATGATCTTCGAGCAGGCGTCCCCGACGTTCAAGGCGCGGTACATGTGGATGGCCGGCCTCGAGCACGACGAGGAGGGCTTCGACGCGATGGCCCGCGAGATGGATTTGCGCCCGCTCGTTGAAGGCATGGAGGTACCGTGGCTGGTCGTGGCCGGCGACGCCGACGAGCTCTCGCCGGTGCAATGGAGCTACGACCTCGCGGCACGCTCCGCAGGCCCCACGGCGCTGCTGGTCTACCACCAAGGACGGCACGCGCTTTCGCTCCCGACCACGTCGGTCGCACTTGGACCACAGTGGGTGACGTACTCAGCGGACTGGCTGATGGACCGCGTCGAGGGGCGCCCCCTCGAGGAGCGGTTCGACTTCGTCACGGAGAACGGGACGGTGGAGCGCAGACCGCACCCGCGCGAAGGTCGCTGACCCGTTGGTGCTCGACGCTCACTCGCATGT
>JAWVFZ010000413.1:0-2813 GCA_033855555.1 Solirubrobacteraceae bacterium | reverse complement strand
GCCGCGCCGACGCCTTCTGCTCCCAGTGCGGCCATCTGCTGCGCGGCCCCGGTGAGGCCGTCCCGGCGTGACCCGCACGCAACTTCGCCTGACGGCCGGGCTCTCGATGATCGCCACCGCGCTGGTCTTGATCAACGGTGGCCGTCCGTCGACGTCGTCCGCGGCGGCGCGGGCGGCCGCGCAGCGCGCGATCGTCGTCCAGGCCGCGCTGCCCGCGACGCCGGAGCCGGCCGCGGCGGCGCCCGTCAGCGCTCCGATAGCGCCCGCGACGGCCGTCACGCCCGCGCCCGCGACCTCCAGCGCCGCTCCGGCGTCGAGCGGCAGCGGGGGATCGAGCAGCCCGACGCCTGCCAAGAAGGCCGCGCCTCCGAAGCCGTCGAAGGCCAGGCACGTCTTCGTGATCGCACTGACGGGAACGGACGTTCAGCAGGCGTTCGGGGCGCAGTCGGCGGCTCCGTACCTCGCGACCGACCTGCAGCCGCGGGGCACGCTCCTGTCGGGATTCGGCCCGCTCGACAACGCCGACCTCCCCAACTACATCGCCATGGCGGGCGGACAGCCGCCCAACAGCGCGACCCAGAGCGAGTGCTCCACGTTCGCCGAGTTCTCGCCCGAGGCGACGACGGGCACAGATGGCGTCGTCTCGGGCACGGGCTGCGTCTATCCGAACACCGTCATCACGATCGGCGACCAGCTCACGTCATCGGGCCGCAGCTGGCGCGCGTACTCGGAGGACATGGGCGCCAAGCCGTGCCGGCACCCGGAGTCCGACGGCCCCGACGACACGATGACCGGTCGCCCCGGGGACCAGTACGCCACACGCCACAACCCGTTCGTCTACTTCCACTCGCTGCTCGACGCCGGCGACTGCGAGGCCGACGACCTCTCGCTGGACGGCCTTGCCACCGACCTGAACAAAGTCTCGACGACGCCGAACTACGCCTACATCGCACCGAACCTGTGCGACAGCGCGACCGAGTCGCCGTGCGTGGACGGCAGTCCGGGCGGCCTCGCCGCCGCCGACGCGTTCCTGAAGCTCTGGGTCCCGCGGATCCTCGGGTCGCCGGCGTACAAAGCAGACGGCGCCCTTCTGATCACCTTCCTCTCCAGCGCGGAGAAGAGCCCGGACGGCCCACCGCGAACGGGCGCGCTGGTGCTCTCGCCGTTCGCCGGCGGGGGGAAGACGACGGCGACGCCGTATGACCCCTACTCCCTGCTGCGCTCGGTCGAGGACCTCTTCGGCCTCACGCCACTCGCGCACGCACAGGAGGCGCAGTCGTTCGCCAAGGCGGCTCTGCCGGGAGCGTTCTAGGCCGCGGCGGCGCCGGCGCGCGCCGTCACCTGGCGGTCGCCGAGCACCTGGGAGGCGATCTCGGCGAGCGGCACGAGGCCTGGGCGGTGCGATGGCTCGATCTCGAGCATGAGCGGTGCCTCGTGATCGCGCAGCAGCGCAGCGATCTTGTGCCACGGCAGCGAGCCGGCGCCGGGCGGGAGGTGCAGGTCCAGTCGCAGCGGATCGACACCCGGCGCCTCGAGGCCGTGCAGCCGCGCGCCGAGGTTGTCGTGAACGTGGAACAGGACGATGTCACGCGCGCATGGCTTCAGCGCGTCGACGGTGCCGGTCACGTGCGCGTGACCGATGTCGAAGAGCATCCCCGCGCCGGGGCTGTCCAGCCGCCGGACCAGGTCGCGGATGGCGAAAGGGTCGTGGCAGCGGCGCGGCGGAGATGGGTACACCGGCGCGAGATTCTCGAGCGCCAGCGTGAAGCCGAGGCTGTGGGCGCGCCCGGCGAAGCGCTGCAGCGAACGCTCCTCGGCGGCAGCGCGCTCGTCCTCGGCGAGGCCGACGTTGAGCGCGTGGACGACGACGTGCTCGGCGCGCGCTTCGTAGGCGTAGTCGAGCAGTCCCTCGAACGCGCGGTCGTGTTTGGGATCGCCCGCGGTGAGGTCGTCGGGACCGTGCAGGATGAGGCGCAGGCCGGTTGTGTCGAGCGTGCGGCGCAGCGCACGTGCATGGAGCCGGGTGCGCTCACGGCCGCAGAGCATCGGCCACGGCGGGGTGTGGACCTGGACCCACGCGAAGCCGGCGGCCTCGTAGGCCTTCAGCGTTGATGGGGTCGGCCAGTGGTTGCGGTGGAGGTTGAGCCCGAGGCGGGGGTTCATGCTCGGAATGTTCCCTGCTTGCAGGGATTTCCGGTGTCTATTCCGTGAACGCCGTCTCCTCGTGCTCGGCAAGGGCGGCGTAGGCCGCCTCGACCGCGCGCTTGGCAGCGGTGTGGCGAGCGGTGGACTTCGCCGACTCGTACTTCGTCGCCCAGGCGGCCGGATCGGCGAGCTCGTCCTCGAGCGCCGACAGCTCGGCCTCGGTGCGCTCGACGGCCTTCTCCAGCTCGGTCTGGCGGCGCAGCGCGTTCTTGGACGGACCCTTCGGCTTGGCCTGCGGCGGCGGCGCGGCGCCGTTGCCATTGCCATTGCCCTTGCTCTTGGCAGCGAGCGGCGCCAGCGGCGGGGCAGGCTTGACCCCGGCGGCCTTGCGCTCCTCGCGCACGCGCCAGTACTCGGGCCAGCCGCCGACATAGGAGTGCAGCGTGTAGTCCTCGATCGCGACGGTCCGCGAGCCGACGGCGTCCAGCAGCGCGCGGTCGTGGCTGACGAGCAGCAGCGAGCCGGGGAAGGCGCGCAGCGCGTCCTCCAGCGCCTCGCGCGACTCGAGATCGAGATGGTTGGTGGGCTCGTCGAGGATCAGCACGTTCGCGTCGCCGGCGACGAGGATCGCCAGCGAGAGCCGCCGGCGCTCGCCGCCGCTCAGCCCG
>JAWVFZ010000412.1:0-2673 GCA_033855555.1 Solirubrobacteraceae bacterium | reverse complement strand
GCGGGCGGAGTGCCGGCGCCCTTGGCGCCCAGCGGCGCGGGCCCGGTCGAGACCAGCCGGCCATCCAGGCGCACCAGGGCCATCATGTTCTGCGGCTTGGCGCTCTTGACCTTCACCTCGGCCGTGTAGAAGCCCTTGGTGATCTGCAGGTCGCCCTGCGCCGTCTGGCTGACAAAGGCCGGCTTGAGGCCGAAGGTGCGCGAGGTTGCCGGATACGGGCCGCGAAGGCCGGTGCCGTCGGGATGCAGCGTGTAGAGCGCCACCGACGCCCCGAGGACCGGCTTGCCGGTCTTGTCGAGGACGAGGAACGGCATCCGATTGGTGCCCTTCTGGATCGTCCCGGCCCCGGGCGCCAGCTGCACGACGGACGGGTAGCGCTGGCGCAGATCGTCGAGCGAGAGCCCCTTGGCAGCGGGGAACTGCTCGGGCTTGGCCGTGTCGGCAGAAAGCGGCTGGGCCTGGGTGGAGGAGGTGTCGCTCTTGCTCGATCCGCAGCCCGCGAGGGCAGCGGCGAGCACGAGCGCGACCGCCTGCGGGGTGGGACGTCGCATCGCCAGGGACGGTAGCTGATTGGATTCGCGATCCGATCCAGTAGGCGAATGGAGATCTGAACATGGCTGACAAGGCTGCGCTCGTGACTGGCGCATCGAGCGGGATAGGGCTGGCGATCGCGCACATGCTCGGTGAGGAGGGCTACGGCCTGACCGTCGCGGCGCGCCGTCCGGAGAAGCTGGAGAAGGCCGCAGAGGAGCTCCGGGCCGAGGGTTATGAGGTCGAGCACGTGGCGGGCAACCTCGGCGACGAGGACGTCATCAAGTCCGTCGTCGCGGCCCACCGCGAGCGGTTCGGGCGCTGTGACGTGCTGGTCAACAACGCGGGCGTGGGAATCGGCGCGCCGGTCGCTGAGATCGAGACCAAGAAGCTCGACATCCAGATCGACACGAACTTCCGGTCGATCCCGCTCTTCTATCGCGAATGCGTCGACATGCTGCGCGCCGCGGGAGCCGAGCATCGCAACGCGCTCGTCGTCAACACCGCCTCGATCGCCGGCAAGCAGGGCCAGGCGTGGCTGTCGGTCTACGCCGCGACGAAGTTCGCCGTCGTCGGCTGGACGCAGTCGATGCACAAGGAGCTGGCCGGCGAGGGGATCAAGTCGACGGCGCTGTGCCCGGCCTTCGTCGACACGCCGATGACCGACTTCGTCAAGGGCCAGGTGGAGCCCTCCGACATGATCACGCCACAGGACATCGCCGAGACCGTGCGACTGCTGCTCAAGGTCTCTCCCGCCTGCATCATCCCCGAGGTCCAGTTCCTCCGGGCCGGGGACGACATGTAGTCCTCCGCGGGTCCTGAGCTACACAGGCTCTTTGACGCGCGTGAGCGCGCGCTCGGCGGCGCGCCGCTCCCGCATCCAGCCCAGTCCGACGCGGCGCGCCTCGCGGGCGCGGCGATCGCGGGCGAGCGCCTGGTGGTCGGCCACAGCGCCGCCCAGGTCGACGTTCTCCTCGGCCAGCAGGCTGGCGTGCAGGTGGGCGACGAGGACCTTGATCTCGCGCTCGGTCGCCCGGCGGGCGCGCTTGGAACCCGCGAAGCGGTCCCACGCGCGGGCGAAGGAGATGAAGTTGGTGCGCCCGCCGTTGCGGTGGGCCGCCAGCATCGGGCATACGCCGCCGCGGCGGTCGGAGTAGGCGCCGACGATGATCTCGTTCGCGCGCACCCCGTCGAGCATCGCCTGGCGCGTTCTCACGGGCAGGCAGTCGATCGCCAGACGGAGGTCCTCGATGGGCGAGCGGCGGCTTCGGGACACGGACTTCTGAAAAGGTACCCGCTCGTCGCGCTTTGCGACCACTTTCCTTCCGCCTGAAAAGGATTCTGCATGAAGCTCGGCGTGCACATCGGCTACTGGGGCTTGGGTCTCACCCGCGAGGACCAGCTCGCGATCGTGCAGGAGGCCGAGCGTCTCGACTACGACTCGGTCTGGACTGCGGAGGCCTACGGCTCGGACTCGGCCACCATCCTCGGCTGGATCGCCGGGCAGACGACGAAGATCAAGATCGGCTCGGCGATCTTCCAGATGCCCGGCCGCTCGCCTGCGATGACGGCGATGACGGCCGCGACGCTCGACCAGCTCAGCGACGGCCGGATGCTGCTGGGCATCGGCTCCTCGGGCCCGCAGGTCAGCGAGGGCTGGCACGGCGTGCGCTTCGGCCACCAGCTGGCACGCACGCGCGAGTACATCGAGATCGTCCGCAAGGCGCTGGCGCGCGAGCGGCTCGAGTTCGAGGGCGAGCACTTCACGCTTCCGCTGCCCGACGGCCCCGGCAAGGCGCTCAAGCTGACGATCGCGACCGTCCAGGACCAGATCCCGATCTACCTCGCCGCGATCGGCCCCAAGAACACGGCGCTCGCCGGTGAGATCGCCGACGGCTGGATCCCGACGCTCGTCTCGCCCGAGCATCTGCCCGATCTGCGCAGCTCGCTCGAGGAGGGCGCGGCGAAGGCCGGGCGTTCGCTGGAGAATTTCGACATCGCCCCGACGGTGAACGTCTACATCAGCGAGGACCTCGAGAAGGGCCGCGACGTGATGCGCCCGTTCATCGCGCTGTACGTCGGCGGGATGGGCTCGCGCGACAAGAACTTCTACAACAACCTCGTCCAGCGCTACGGGTTCGA
>JAWVFZ010000411.1:0-11958 GCA_033855555.1 Solirubrobacteraceae bacterium | reverse complement strand
TGGTCGGCGGAACGTTGCTCGCGGGCGCCGCCCTGCTGGCGCTGCGCGTGCGCGCCGCGCCGCGGTTCGGCCCGGCGCTGGGCGCCGCGCTGCTCATCGGTGCGCTGCCCTGGCTGGCGCTGAAGCTCGTGCTCCCGGCCGCCGTGGTCGCGCTCTCGCTGGCGCACTGGCTGCGCCGGCGCAACCGCGGCATCGCCGGCTTCACGGCCGTCGAGGTGGTGCTGACCAGCGGCGTTCTGTACATGACCGTCAACGACCGGCTCTACGGCGGCCTGACCCCGTACGCGGCCAACGGCCAGAGCAAGCCGCTGGGCGACGCCTCGGTCCTCGACCGCGTGTCGCGCGTGGCGGGGGTCCTCGTCGACCCCGGCGCGGGGTTGCTGCGCTGGGCGCCGTTCGGCGCCCTCGCGCTCGTCGCCGTCTGGCTGCTGATCCGCTCGTACCGTGAGCGCCTCGCGCTGGCGCTCGGAGACCAAGCCGACGTGGAGTCCACTGCGGCGCTGCTCGTGCTCGTCTGCGGAGCCGCGCTCCTCGTCGCGGTCGTCGCCGCGCCGTCGCTCGACGGTCCCTGGTACGCCGCCCGCGACGCGTTGCCGGCGCTGCCGTGCGGCGCCGCGCTGTGCGCCTGGGGCTACCGGCGCTTGCCGCGCACGGGCAACGTCCTTGCGGCGGTGACGCTCGCGGGAACGGTGGTGCTGCTGGTCGCCGGGCGCGTGTAGCGCGCGGGGCGGCGCCGCGGGTTGGATGGGATGTAGTCGGCGCTATTCGCCGACAACGTCGCACCCAACTCCGATCGTTGGAACCTCACCCGCGCATTGGCGGGCAACGTCCCACCGAGCTTCGCCCCCTCTCCTCGATGCCGCACGCAGCGAAGGGCCGAAGCAAACGACGGCGCTGCGCGCCACGCAGCTACGTCAGCCGCTTCAAGATCTCCGTCGCCGCCGAAGACGGATCCAGCCGCCGTGCGACGACCTCGTCGAGCAGCTCGGCGAAGCGCGGATCCTCGTGCAGCTGCTCCTCGACCTTCGCCCGCATCCGTGCCGCCGCGAGGCTGAGCACCTCGTTGCGCAGGTTGCGCCGGCGGCGCTCCACGAGCGTTCCCTCCTCCTCGATGAACGCGCGGTGGGCCTGGAGCTGCTCGACGAGCTCCTCGATGCCCTGCGCCCGCACGGCCTCCGTCTTGACGATCGGCACGCGCCAGCCGCGTTGCGGCGCCAGCGACAGGACGCCGCGGATCTCGCGCACCATCGTGTCGGTCATCGGGTGGTCGGACTTGTTGACGACGATGATGTCCGGGATCTCCATGATCCCCGCCTTCAGGGCCTGGATCGAGTCGCCGCTGCCGGGCATCAGGACCAGGACGACGGTGTCGGCATGGTCGATGATGTCGATCTCCGCCTGGCCGACGCCGACCGTCTCGAGGAACACGTCCTGCTTGCCCGCGGCGTCCATGAGCAGCGCCGCCTGCAGGGCGGCCTCGCTGAGGCCGCCGAGCGCCCCGCGGTTGGCCATCGAGCGGATGAACACGCCCGGGTCCAGGAAGTGGTCGGTGAGCCGGATGCGGTCGCCCAGCAGGGCGCCGTGCGTGAATGGCGAGGAGGGGTCGATCGACAGGACAGCGACCTCGCGGCCGGCCTCGCGCCGCAGCTTGGTGAGCGCGCCGATGAGCGTCGATTTGCCGGCCCCCGGAGCGCCGGTGAACCCGGCAATGGCGGCCTTGCCCGTGTGCGGGTAGACCTCACGCACGAGCGCCCAGCCGGCGGGATCGTCGTCCTCCACCAGCGAGATCCCGCGCGCGAGGGCGCGTTTGTCGCCCTTCAGCAGCCTGTTCGCAAGGTCCTCCATCGGGCGCCGCACACTACCCTTGCGCCCGTGGACTCCGTCCTGTCCCCGCGACGTCCCGCCAAGCCGATCCAGCTGCGCGGCGACCCGCCGCCCCTCCGCGGCGGCCCGATCGCATTCCTACGCTTTGCGCGCGCCCACGGGATGCTCACCAGCGGCTACGCGCGGCTCGTGCTGCGCTGGGCCTGGCTGAAGCTGCGCTGGCGCGGCCGGCTCGTCACCGACGGCCTGTGCTTCGTCTGCCCGGGCGTCACGCTCGAGATCGGCAAGGACGCGAAGCTCCATCTCGGCCGCTGGTCGTGGATCGGCGACGGCTGCAAGATCCGCGCCCACGAGGGCGAGGTCCACATCGGCGCCAAGACCGTCATCGGCCAGGAGTGCACGATCTCCAGCTACCAGCACGTCTCGGTCGGCCGCGAGTGCATCATCGCCGACCGGGTCATGCTCATCGACTTCGACCACGGTGTCGTGGAGACCGATCGGCCGATCCGCCATCAGGGCATCTACAAACGCGACGTGCGCGTCGGCAACAACGTCTGGGTCGGCTACGGCGCCGCGTTCCTGCGCGGGGTCACCGTCGGCGACAACGCCGTCGTGGGCACCTACTCGATCGTCGGCAAGGACGTGCCCGCCAACGCCGTCGTCGGCGGCGTCCCGGCTCGGCTGCTGCGCATGCGTGACGAGCCGGAGACGATGCGCTGGGCGTAGGGCGCGGCGGCGAGGCGTTCAGCTCCGGCGATCGCGGGGTCCGGGGCGCGAGCTGGTCATTGAGGAAAGGGAGCCGGCACTCGCGGGGGACCTGGGCCCTTTTGTGTCCGCTATCCGAACACTTGAGGGCCCACGTCCGACGAGGCCCTACAGCTCGACCGGGCGCCCGAGCAGGTAACCCTGCGCGAGGTCCACGCCGGCCTGCAGGAGCAGGGCTCGCGTGGCCTCGTCCTCGACGCCCTCGGCGATCGTTCGCAGGCCGAAGCGCGTGGCGATGCCGACGATCGCGTCGACCACCCCGCGGTCGGTCTCGCTGCGCGGCAGCTCGCTGACGAACGACATGTCGATCTTGAGGTAGTCGGCCGGGAGGTTCTTGAGGTAGGTGAAGGCGCCGAAGCCCGTGCCGAAGTCGTCGAGCGCCAGCTCGCAACCGAGCTCGCGGATGCGCCGGGTGAACGCGCGCGCCTCGGCCATGTTGGCCACGGCCAGCGTCTCCGTGACCTCGAGCACCAGGTCGGACGGGCGCGCGCCGGTGGCGCGCAGGCCTGCCTCGAGCGTGTCGAGGACCTCCGCGCTGCCGACCGAGGTGCCCGACAGGTTGACGTGCACGCGGCGCCCCTCGGCGGCGATCTCGACGCCGCGGCCAAGCACCCAGCGATCGATCTCGCCGATCAGCCCGAACGTCTCGGCCGTTGGCAGGAACGAGCTGGGAGGCACGGTCGCCCCGTGCTCGTCGAGCATGCGCACGAGGAGCTCGTCCCCCACATGCTCGCCAGTCGCGAGGTCGACGATCGCCTGGCCGTGGAGAGCCATCCGGCCCTCGTCGAGGGCCGCGCGGATCCGCTGGACCCAGGTCAGCGAGGTGCCCGGCAGCCCTCGGTAGAAGGCGACGCGGCCGCGGCCGGCGCCCTTGGCCTCGTAGAGGGCGATGTCGGCAGCCACGAGCAGGTCCCCGGCCTCGTCGGCCGGGCCGCCCTCGAAGGTCGCGGCGCCGATGCTCGCGCCGATGTGCAGGCCGGTGGGCCGCTCCGCTTCGATGCCTGCGAGCAGTCGCAGCGCGATCGCGTTCGCCTCGTCGTGCCCGGCGCCGGGCAGCAGGACGGCGAACTCGTCGCCACCCAGGCGCGCGATGACGTCCTGGGCTCGCGTCTGCGCGCGCAGGACGGTGGCGACCGCGCGGATCAGGTCGTCGCCTGCCGCATGGCCGAACGAGTCGTTGACGAACTTGAAGTGGTCGAGGTCCAGCAGCAGCAGGGCTCCGCCTCCGCCGGCGGCCAGGTGGGCGGCCACTGCGCTCTCCAGCGACCGCCGGTTGAGCAGGCCGGTCAGCGCGTCCTCCTCGGCGAGGCGGCGCAGCTGGGCCTCCATCCGGCGACGCTCGGTGACGTCGCTGAAGACGACGACGGAGCCGACGCTGCCGTCGTCATCGCGCAGCGGCGCAGTGTTCTCGTCGACGAAGATCAGCGTCCCGTCGCTCCGGCGGAACGTCCCGGGGCGGTTCGGCAGGGCGACATCGTCGACGCGCAGGTCGACGAGACCGCCGGGCTCGAACCCCAGCAGCCGCTCCGCCGCCGGGTTCGCGTAGCGGACGCCGCCGCTTGCGTCCACGCGCAGGATGCCGTCGGCCGCCGACTCCAGGATGAGGGCGTTCTCGCGCAGCAGGCCCGCCGCGCGGCGCTCGGCGTCGCGCCGGCCCGTGACGTTCTGGGCGTAGCCACGCAGCGTCACCGGGACTCCATCCTCCAAGACGGCCTCGCCCCATGCGTACATGTCGAAGACCTGGTCGCCGCGCACCGCCCGGTATTCCCAGGTCTGCTCGACACGCCCGATCATCGCGTGCTGGACGATCTGCTCGACGCGTGCCCGATCGTCGGGATGCACGACCGCGATGAACGCCGCACCGTCGACGCGTACGTCTGCCGGTGGCGGGGGCCCGAACACCGCTTCGAGGCCCTGCGACCAGCTGAACGAGTCGCTGGCGATGTCCCACTCCCACGAGCCGATCTGCGCGAGCAGCTGCGTGCGCACGAGTGCGTCCTCGGCGTCCTTGCGCTCGGTGATGTCGAGGATCTGACCGACGCCCGCGAACGGCGTGCCGTCGGCTTCGCGCAGCACCGTGCCGTGGACCAGCGCCCACATGATCGTCCCGTCTGCGCGGATGAAGCGCTTCTCGAGCTCGTAGTCGGCTCGCTCCCCGCGCATCACCTCTGCGAAGAGCTCAGCGTTGCGATCGAAGTCGTCGGGGTGCGTGAGGTCCTGGATGGTGCGCCCCAGCAGCTCGGGCTCCTCGAAGCGCGTCATGCGGCAGATCGCCGCGTTGACCTGAAGCACGCGGCCGGGGGTCGCCGGGTCGATGCTCACCAGCGCGATGCCGACCGGCGCCTGGGCGAACACGCGGGCGAAGTTGAACTCGGCCGTGCGGTCGTCGATCGAGACGATCGCCTCAAGCGGGCTTTCGGGCAGCGACAGGCGCTCGGCGCGATGGTCCACGCCTGACGCCACGTCAAGTCTGGATCGGTGAGTGTGCTCCACCATCCAGTGAGTCGGCCGCCCCGGGCCCAAACTTGAGCCTCGGAACGGCGCTAATCAGCCGTGATACGCAGGTACTTCGGCGCTGCGCTGAACGAACCGTCGTCGGCCTCGTTGAAGCGCTCGAAGTTCGCGCGCACCGCGGCGCGCACGTCGTCCCAGAGGCCCGCCTCCTCCAGCGCCGGACGCGCCAGCGCGAGCGGGCCGAGCACCGTCGTGACGAAGTCCGTGTAGGCGTCGAGCGACTCGAACGCGACCGGCGCGGAGTCGCGCTCGATCGTCACAGTGCGCCCCGTCGGGGCAAAGCACTCGCGCACGTGCTCTTCGACGCCCCATAGCGGCGGCGGCTGCGCGCCTTCGGGCGGTGGCGGCATGAACGGGGCGAGCGCGCTGAAGAGCTGGCCGTTCATGTGGTCGGCCGCCCAGGTGGTCATCACGACGCGCCCGCCGACGCGCGTCAGCTCGGCGGCCGCCCGCGCGTGGTCGGGAGCGAACATCGCGCCGAAGTTCGAGGTCACGACGTCGAAGCGCCCGTCCTCGTAGGGCAGGTCCATCGCGTCACCCTCGACCCATTCGATGTCGACGCGCGCTTCAGCGGCGCGGGCGCGGCCGCTCTCGAACAGCTCTGGCGTCGGGTCCAGCGCGATGACGCGCGCGCCGGTCTTCGCGAGCGGGATCGCGACGTTGCCGTCGCCGGCGCCCACGTCGAGCACCTCCATCCCAGGACCCGCCCCGGAATGCGCAGCGGTCGCCTCGCCGGCCGAGACGACGAGCTTGGAGAGGGACGGCCAGTCGCCGGCGGACCAGACTTCGCGTGCGGTGGGCATGGGCGGGACTCTACGGAGCCAGCAGCGGCGCGCGGGAGATGTGCGGCACGAGGTTGTGCACGGGCCCGTCGCCGCCCTCCGCGAGCGCCGCTTCCAGCGCTTCCAGGTGACCCCGATGACGCTCGCGCGCGTAGGGGCCCGCCGCCTCGCGAGAGGCCAGGAACGCCCAGTCGGAGGCCTGCAGAGCCAGCAGCTCGCGCAGTGCGCGGGTTCCGACCGCACGGCCCTGGGCGAGCACGCGCAACTCGGCGTTGCGGACGGCGAACGCGATGTCGGCGACCGCGGGGCCGCTCCACGTCGACAGGTCGCGCGGCGTGCCCCAGGTGGTCACGGGCAGATCCGCGGGGGCGGGCGCCGCGTCTGGGAGCGCACCGTCGAGGTGCACCAGCAGGTCACCCGCTTCCTCCACCACGAAGCGCAGCCAGTCCATGCCCTCATACCACCAATGGCCGAGCAACTCGGTGTCCAGCGCGCACACGCACAGGCCGCCGCCAGCCACCCGCTCGCGCACGCGCTCGACGAAGTCCCGCGCATCGGCTCGCGCGCGGTCGAGCGCCCGGCCGCGGTCGTAGACCGAGCCGTCATTGGCCCAGGGCTTGTGGTGATGGGTGGTGTGGTGGTGGTAGTCGCGGTAGGCGCCCTGCGACGGATAGCCCTCGTCGTGCCAGACCAGCTCGACGATCTGGCGGTCGACCGGCACGAGCAGCGGGCCCGCGGCCGTGCGCAGCGGGCACAGGTGACGCGGGTCGCCGCGGCCGAGGACGTCGGTCAGGTCGACGCAGCAGGCGTGCACGCCCGCCTCCTCCAGCAGCGCGTCGAGCCACGGGGCGTGCGCGCACTCCGGCAGCCAGAACCCTCCGCCCCAGGAGCCGAACCGCTCGCGGTGCGCGTCGATCCCCGCACGCAGCTGCAGGCGAACGCCCGGGGTGGTGGCGAGCAGCGGCAGGACGGCGTGGGTCGCCGAGCTCGTCCAGGCCGCGTGCGGCGCGAGCGCGCCGACGAGGTCGCCGCCGATCGAGTCGTAGTGCTCCAGCGCGCGCTCGTAGTCGCCGGCCGCACGCTCGATCTCGTCCGCGAGATCGCCGCGACCGGAGGCGCGCGACCCCTCGGCGTCGAGCGCATGCGTGGTGCGGCGCATCTCGGTGAGGAACGTGCGGAAGCGCTCTGGGATCCCCTGTGCCTCGAGCTGGTCGCAGAGCACCGGCGTGAGCGAAAGCGTCAGCGCCGCCCCCTCGCCCAGCAGGTCGACGAGCGGCAGGTACGACGAGGTCATCGCCTCCCACAGCCACTCCTCGCCGAACGGCCACGTCCCGTAGCCCTCGACGTAGGGCATGTGGGAGTGCAGGACGACCGCGAGGCGGCCGTCGGTCAGGGCCGGCATACGGCGATGAAGTCCAGCGACCGGTCGAGGTCGCCGGTGCGCAACGCGAAGTCCCGCTCGGAGATCGCGGGGACGAAGCGGTCGTAGAAGCGCTTGGTCAGCCCGAGCTTGGCGTGCACGTCGTCCCAGCGCGCGTGGCGGATCGCCAGCTCGTGCGCGCGCAGCTTGCGGGCATGAAACAGGCCGTGGAGCTCCACCTCGGCGAAATGCGCGCCGCACAGCTCGCGGAACTCCTCGGCGCGGTACTCGTGCACGTGCCACGGGTTGCCCGAGCGCTCGGCGCCCTTGGGCGCGAGCGTGAGGACGTTCGGCGTCGAGATGTACGCGACGCCGTGGGGACCCACGATCGTCTTGAAGTGCTCGAGCAGCGTGCCGGGCTCCTCGACGTGCTCGATCGTCTGGAGGAACACGACGGCGTCGCAGCGCTCGTCGAACGTCTGGACCATGTCGCGCACGAAGCGCAGACCGGGCCGGGCGTAGCGCGCCTTGGCGTGCTCGTGGGCCTCGGGGTTGGCGTCCACTCCGACCACCGAGGCGGCGCTGCGCGACAGCACGTCGGAGCCATAGCCCTCGCCGCAGGCCATGTCGACGACGCGCAGCCCGCCGACGCGCGTGCGGATCCACTCGTAGACGACGAGATGGCGCCGGAACCAGTAGTTCTCCTCCGGCACGTCCGGGAGCGTCCGCTCGCCGGTGAGCTCGAGCGGCGGGACGCCGGGCGGCTGATCGCGCTGGAGGTACACGGCGGGGTTCATAGGAAGCGGGCGAGGCTACACTCCCGCGCCCTATGACGGCTCCTGCAACCGCCGAGGAGATCCGCGACGTCAACACGCGCTACCACGATGGCGCCGCCTCCGGCTACGACGCCAAATGGGGCATCGACTTCGGCGAGATCGGCCAGGCCCAGGTGCTCGGCAAGCTGCGCAAGCTCCTGCGCGGCGAGCTGGGCGCGGGCCGGCTGCACTTCGATCGGGCACTCGAGATCGGCGCGGGCACGGGCTACTTCTCGCTGAACCTCGTGCAGGCCGGCGTCGTGGGCCATGCGACGTGCACCGACATCTCCCCGGGCATGCTCACGGCGCTGCAGGCAAACGCCCGCCAGCTTGGAATCGACGTCGAGGCGAACGCCTGCGACGCCGAGGAGCTGCCCTTCGAGGACGGCTCCTTCGACCTCGTCTTCGGCCACGCGGTGCTCCATCACCTGCCGAACCTCGACCGCGCCTTCGCGGAGTTCCGGCGTGTGCTGAAGCCCGGCGGCATCGTCGCCTTCGCCGGCGAGCCCTCGCGACACGGCGACCGCCTCGCGAGCTACCCGAAGCGCGCGGCCTGGGCGGCGGCGCCTGCGTGGCGGCGGTTGATGCGCGCGCGACCGGCAGAGGAGGGCCACAGCGACGGCGGCGCCGAGAACCACCGTTTCGAGGCGATGGTCGACGTCCATGCGTTCACGCCCCAGGATCTCGCAAGTCACGCGCGCGCGGGCGGGTTCGAGGAGGTCCGCGTGCGCGGCGAGGAGCTGCTGGCCAACTGGTTCGGCTGGACGAACCGCACGCTGGAGGCGACGGCCGATTCCGAGACCATCCCGATGGCCTGGCGCCAGTACGCCTACCGCGGCTACATCCTGCTCCAGCGGGTCGACGGCGCGCTGCTGGAGCCGCGCCTCCCGCCGGCGATCTTCTACAACCTCATGATCGCCGGGCGCGCGCCCCGCTGACCCGGCCGACCGCGGCCATGTCGTGGTTGCCCAGCCCGGCCTCCTCGGCGAGGGCGAAGCGCTCCTCGATCGCCGGCGCGAGCCCGAGGTCGGCTTCGTGGCGCCGCGCGGCCTCGAGCACCAGCCGCGCGTCCTTGTGGGCAAGCTTGAGCTCGAAGCTCGGCTCCTCGACCCGGTCCTCGAGGATCGCCTTTCCCTTGAGCTGGGCGTAGGCGCAGTCGAGCGAGCCGCCGGCGATCGTGTCGAGGAAGACCTGCGGGTCGACGCCGAGCGCCTCGGCCAGCGCGATCGTCTCCGCGGTCGCCGTCATCACTGCGAGCACCCAGTGGTTCATCACGAGCTTCACGCGGGTCCCCTCGCCGGCCTCGCCGAGGCGGACCGTCTTCGAGCCGACGGCTTCGAAGACCGGGGCCAGCCGGTCCAGCGCCGCAGGCGGTCCGGAGGCCAGCACGGTGAGCTTGCCCTCCTCGGCCGGCTGTCGGGTGCCGAGCACCGGCGCGTCGACGTATGCGATCCCGCGCCGGTCCGCGAGCGCCTCCAGCCGTTCGCCCGCCTCGATGCCGACGGTGCTGCACTGCCACCAGACGGCGTCCTGGGGCACGGCGTCCAGCGCCTTGCCCATCACGTCCTCGACGGCGGCGCCATCGGCGAGCATCGTGAGCACCGCATCGGTTCCCGGGACCGCTTCGGCCGGCGAGCGCACCGCGCGGACGTCCTCGATCCCATCGGCCTTCTGCGGCGTCCGATTCCACGCAGTGACCTCGTGTCCCGCCGCGGCGAGGTTGCGCGCCATCGGGGCGCCCATGATGCCCGTGCCCAGCACAGCGATCTTCATAGCGCTCATCTACCCCGATGCAGGCGCGCGGTAGCGCTGAATAGGCACCCCAGAGAGCCCTGCAGCGCGCGTAGACTCGGTGCATGCTGGTGCAGGCAGACTTTCCGCTGTTCCCGCTGGGGATGGTCGCTCTGCCTTACGAGGCGGTCCCGCTCCACATCTTCGAGCCGCGCTATCGGACGATGGTGACCGAATGCCTGGAAACGGGCTCGGAGTTCGGCATCGTGTGGGCGGGCGAGGACGGCGTGCGATCGATCGGCTGCGCGTGCGAGGTCACCGAGGTCCTGGAGCGCCACGAGGACGGCCGGATGGACATCCTCAGCCGCGGGACGCGCCCGTTTCGGCTCGTCGAATCCCACGACAACCTGCCCTATCCGGCCGGAACGGTCGAGTGGCTCAACGACAAGGACGAGACGCCCGACCAGGAGACGGTCGTCGCCGCGCACGAGGCCTACGCGACGCTCCTCGTCGAGGCCACGGACCTCGAGCCCGAGCCCGAACGCGTCGACGCGATGAGCGCCTATGCGATGGCGGCGACGGTGGACTTCGGTCTCGAGGCCAAGCAGGGGCTACTCGGCCTGCGCTCGGAGAACGCCCGGCTGCGACTCGTGACGCGCCTGCTGCGCGCGGCGCTCAAGCGCCTGGACTTCATCGAGCGCGCGCAGGCTCGGGCACGGTCGAACGGGAAAGTCCGCTTCGATTGAGCCGCGCGCCGGCGGCCAGCCACGAGCCGCCGAGGATCAGCAGCAGGCCGGCGGCGGTGCCGAGCGTGAAGCGCTCGTCGAGCAGCACGATCCCGTAGGCGACGCTGAACCCCGGCGCGATGTAGGCGACGACCGTCGCCCGGCCGGGCCCGATCTCGGCGATCAGCGTGTAGAAGATCAGGAACGCCACACCGGTCCCGCCCGCGCCGAGGGCCAGCAGCGAGCCGACCGTGTCCAGCCCGGGGCTGTGCGACGGCAACGCGAAGGGGACCGCCGGAGTCAGCAGCGCAGCGGCGAGCGCCATCGTCGCCGCCGCGGTGGCGACCGGCGGCACGCCCTGCAGCCGGCGCTTCATCTGCAGCGGGCCGATCGCGTAGCCGAGGCTCGCCAGCAGGACCATCAGGCCGCCCAGCAGCGCGGCGGAGTCTCCGGAGAGGTCGACTCCGAAGAGCATGCCGACGCCGAGGATCCCGAAGAGGACACCGACGAGCCGCCAGCCGGTGGCCATCTCCTCGCGGTCCATGCGCACGGCCAGCAGGACGGTGAAGATCGGTGCGCTGGCCACGAGGATCCCAGCCAGCGACGATGCGATGTGCTTCTCGCCGAACGTGATCAGCAGGAACGGCGCGCCCACCTGGACGACCGCCAGGAGCGCGATCGTCGGCAGGTGCGGGCGCAGCGCGCTCAGCGCGCCCTGCCGGTGGGCGATCGGCACGAGGACGAGCGAGGCGAGCACGAGCCGCACCCAGACGACGAAGATCGGCGAGACGTCGTCCAGCGCGACCTTGATGAACATGTAGGAGGCGCCCCACAGCGCGGCGAGGATGCCCATCTGAATCCATGCCCGCCTGTTCACCCGCCCACCCTCACACGCCTGGGTCGCGGGCGCCACGAATCCTGCTGATGGCAGCCATCAGCGCCGCTTAGCGCGGCAGGCCGCAGGGCCCCTTGGCAAGCTGGCGCACCAGCAGCGCGGCCTTGTACATCTCGGGCTGCTGGCCGGCCGAGTTGTCGGCGAAGTGCACCGTGTGACCCTTGATGCTCACGGCGTAGCGCAGCGTGGAACCCGGACGGGCGGCCAGCGAGACGCCCTTGCTGGCGGGATCTTCGAGCTCCCGCGCCACCTCCCGCGCCCGGATCAGCTCGTCGCTGGAGATCTCACGCAGGGCGCCGCTGTTGCACGAGACGTGGCCGTCGTCGGTGACGCGCAGGACGGCGTGCGCGCCGGGGATCGACCCGGAGCGCGTGACGGTGAAGAGATCGGCCGACACCTGGCCGCAGCCGGAAAGCAGGGCGAGGGCGAGGCTGAGGGCGATGGCGCGGCGCACGTGGCGGCGAATCATGCCGCGATGGCGACGCCGCCCCGGCGCGGGTCGCCCGCGCCGGTCAGCGCGCCCGTGTGCGGATCGCGCTCGACGGCC
>JAWVFZ010000410.1:0-3418 GCA_033855555.1 Solirubrobacteraceae bacterium | reverse complement strand
CGGCGCGTCCTGGAGCCGCTGGGGCTTGACGCGAAGCCACCCGAGCTCGAGGGCGCCTCGGTCGCCGACGCGCTGCTGGAGCCCACCGTCATCTACGTGCGCGCCGCCCTCGAGCTGCTGCGCAGCGACATCGCCGTCCACGGCCTCGCGCACATCACCGGCGGCGGGCTGCTGAACCTCACGCGCCTCGGCGCCGGGATCGGCTGGCGCGTCGACGCCCCACTCGCGGTCCCGCCCGTCTGCGAGCTCATCGGGCGCCTGGGCGACGTGCCGCGCGCCGAGCTGTGGGAGGTCTTCAACATGGGCATCGGGTTCGTGTGCGTGGTCCCGGCGGAGCTGGCGGACGACGCGGTCGCGCTGCTCGGCGCCCGTCATCCGGGCACCGCGCGCATCGGCGAGGTGACCGACCGCGCGGGCACGGTCGAGGTCGAGCAGCTCACGCTCGGCACGACCTAGGGACGTGGCCGCCCGAACCGCAGCCGCCCTGGTGGCGCTCGCGCTGCTGGCCGGCTGCAGCAAGGGAACCGTGACCAACGACGACGACGTCGCGCGCCATGCGGTCGAGCAGGCTGTCGAGCGCTTCTTCGTCGCGATCCACGACGGGCGCCCGGCGGCCGCGTGCGCCCTGGTGCCCGGTCAGCAGCGCGGCGCCCTGGGCCGCCTGTCGGCAAGCCGCGGCGGGCCCGCAACCTGCGCCGCCGCGCTGCGCACGCTGCGCGAGTTCGCTCCCGTGCGGGCGCCCGGAGCGCTGTTGGTCCACCACGATCTCGGGTTTCGCAGCGCCTTGCCGCACCGCTCCAAGCGGGCGGTCGACCGCGTGTCGATCGGCGGCACGGATCTCGGCCTCATCGGCCTGCGCCGCTTCGGCGGCACCTGGCGCCTGGCGATCGTCTGTTCCTGCGAGTGATCAGGCCGCTGCGTCGGGGTCGTCGTCCCCGTTGGGCACGAGCGCTTCGTGCAGCGAGACGACGCGGCGTTCCGGTCCGTCGAGGTCGCCCAGGACGGTACGGAAGCGGCCCTCGGCGTCGGGCCCGTCGAACCGCAGCTCCTTGCGCTCGGCACGCAGCTCGTGCCAGAGCCGAGCGGCGGCCTCCATCTCGTCGCGCACCTGCTCGGGGATGTCAGCTGCGCCCGCGATCGTCCGGCGGCGCTCCCCGAGATCGATGACCGTGTCGTCCGGGTCCATGTGGCCGGGGTGATCGGTGGAGGTCTTGCAGTCTTTAGGTCCGGGGACGGCCTCGCGGACGGACGCTGGCGGGGCGCATCCCCATTTCTGGGGATGGCTTCGTAGACAGATGGCTGCCAGTGCGCACAAAAGCGGGGATGGGCGGCCATCCGGCATCGGTCGATACCTGCACGGCCCACCCGAACGGTCCAAGGAGCAAGCAGGATGCCGCCTTCCCAACTCACGACGCGCCGGGCCTCTTCCGAGGAGACGCTTGCCCTATGGCACCAGTACCGGCAGACCGATGACCGGGCGCTCCGCGATCGCCTCATCCTGACCTTCGCGCCGCTGGTCAAGTACATCGTCTACAAGAAGGTCCGCGAGATGCCCGCGCGCTGCGAGGTGGACGACTTCATCTCCTGTGGCCTCGAGGCCCTGATCCACTCGCTCGACCGCTTCGATCCAGCCAAGGGCGCCTCGCTGGAGCAGTTCGCCTGGACCCGCATCCACGGCGCCGTGCTCGACGAGCTGCGCCGCCTCGACTGGGCGCCGCGCTCGGTTCGCCGCTGGGAGCGCGACATCCAGCGCGCGGAGGAGAGCTTCGCCGCGATCCACGGGCGCCGGCCCGACACCGAGGAGCTCGCCGACTCCCTCGCCATCGAGCCCGTCGAGCTGCGCCGCCGCCGCGGCGAGATCACGCGCTCGAACCTGACGTCGCTCAACAGCCTGGTCACGAGCGATGACGAGACGACCATCGAGCGCATCGACACCCTCGCCTCCGACGACAATCGCACCGATCCGCTGCACGCCTCCGTCTGCGAGGAGGCCCGGGGCAAGTTCCGCGCGGCCTTCGCCGAGCTTCCCAAGCGCGAGCGCGAGGTCGCGGTGATGCTCTACGTCAAGAACCTCACCCTTGCGGAGATCGGCGATGTCCTCGGCGTCTCCGAGTCGCGCATCTGCCAGATCCACGGCGGCCTCAAGAAGAAGCTGCGCACAGCACTGAGCGCCGACGCGGAGATCCTGCGCCTCGTCGCCTGATCGCGGGTCCAGCACGTCCCCCCATCGGTCGAAGGCGCCCACCAAGGGCGCCTTCGCCGTTCTTCACACGGCGACCCCGGCGCGGGGTAGGCTCGCCCTCCGGCTGTCTTCAAGGAGGAATGCAGTGCTCATCATCACCCGTCGCCCGGGCGAGCGGATCATGCTCGGCGACGACGTCGTGGTCGAGGTGATCGAGGTCAGGGGCACGAGCGTTCGCGTCGGCATCGCGGCGCCGCGGTCGCTGCCGGTCTACCGGGAGGAGATCTGGCAGACCCTCAAGGACGAAGCGGCTCGGGAGTCAGGCGCCGGCCCATAGGTCCCCGGTGAGGATCCGCTCCGGCCGCGCGCGCCACTCGGCTGCCAGGTTCCATAACTGCGCCTGCGCCCGCGCCTGAGGCAGGTCGCAGCAGGCCGCCACCTCGGCCACCGCCACCAACGGGAAGCGCCCGAGCACCTCCGCTGCCGAAGCGGCCGGCGCTCCCGTCGCGAGCGCGTCCGCCGCCACGCGGCCAGCGACCTCGCGGCCGTCGGCCTCGAAGACGAACGTCGGCAGCTCGCGCCCCCGCGAGCGCTCGAGGTCTGCCGCGAACGCCTCGACGATGGCATTCGAGTGCAGGTCGATCTCGAAGCGCGCGAGATCCATCCCCTCGACCTGACGCGCGCCGTCCACCAGCGCGTCAGCCGTGTCCATCCGCCGGCGGCGGCAGAGGATCGCCTCGCGGAGCACCCGCAGGTAGGGCCCGTCGAGCGATTGCTCGGCCGCTGCTTTGACGGCCTGGCATGCCGGGTACGTGCTCTTCGGTGGACCATCGCGCCAGATCCTCGGGTCGACGGGCATGCCGCTCCAGGCGGCGGCCTCCAGTGTCTCGTCCAAGACCTGCAGCGGATCGCCCAGCTCCCTCGCCATGCCGGCCATGACGTAGGTGATCACCACGTCTTCGCCGAATTCCATCTGCAGCCGGCGCAGCGCCGGCTCCGCCGCCCATGACCACGGGCAGGCCGGATCGGTGTAGTACGTAACGCGAATCATGGCTCGTGCCCGCACAATAGGAGGACCTTGAGCTCGCACGTGGGCACGCTTCTCTCCGGCCGCTACCGGCTCGACGCACAGGTCGGGCACGGCGGCATGTCGACGGTCTACCGCGCTTTCGACACCGTCCTGGAGCGCCAGGTCGCGATCAAGCTGATGCATCGCGAGATGAGCTCGGACTCCGA
>JAWVFZ010000409.1:0-2606 GCA_033855555.1 Solirubrobacteraceae bacterium | reverse complement strand
GCACCGCGCGGTAGATCTCGCTGGTGCCCATCCGCACGCCGCCGCGGTTGATCGTCGAATCGCTGCGCCCGTAGATGATCGCCGTGCCGCGATCGGTGATCTCGATCCAGTCGCCGTGGCGCCACACGGGGTGGGTGGAATCGAAGAATTCGAAGTAGGCCTCGCGCAGCTTCGCGCCGTCCTCATCGCCCCAGAAGAAGACGGGCATCGAGGGCATCGGCTCGGTGATGACGAGCTCGCCCACCTGGTTCGTGAGCGCGCGCCCGGCCTCGTCCCACGCCTCGACCTTCGCGCCCAGCGAGCGGGCCTGCAGCTCGCCGCGGTACACGGGCTTGAGCGGGCAGCCGCCGACGAACGCGGTGCAGACGTCCGTGCCGCCGCTGGTGGAGAACAGCCAGGTGTCGGCACCGAGCTGCTCGTAGACCCAGCTGAAGCCCTCCGGCGCCAGCGGCGAGCCGGTGACGCCGACGGCATGGAGCTTGAGATCGCGGCCCTTCGCAGGCTCGATGCGGTCGTTCATCGACGCCGCGACGAACGCCGCGCTCGTGCCGAACACGGTCATGCCCGTCTCGGCCGCGAGATCCCACAGCACCTCGCCCGCCGGGTTGCCGTCGTACAGCACGATCGAGGCATCGGTGAGCAGCACGCCGACGAGGAAGTTCCACATCATCCAGCCGGTCGTGGTGAACCAGAAGATGCGGTCGTCCTCGTGCGCGTCGAGGTGCAGCCACATCTTCTTGAGGTGCTCGAGCAGGATGCCGCCCTGGCCGTGCACGATCGCCTTCGGCAAGCCGGTCGTGCCCGAGCTGTAGAGCACCCACAGCGGGTGGTCGAAGGGCACGCGCGCGAACTCCAAGGGGCCGTCCTGCAGGAATCCCTCCTCCCAACCCGTGCCGTCGAGATAGCCGAGCCGCACGACGGGCGCGCCGATCTCGCGCGCAATGTCCGCGACGATGTCGCGGCGGTCGAAGTCCTTGCCGCCGTAGCGGTAGCCGTCGATCGCCAGCAGCACCTTCGGCTCGATCTGGGCGAAGCGGTCGACCACCGAGCGCGCGCCGAACTCCGGCGCCGCGCTGGACCAGATCGCCCCCAGCGACGCAGTCGCCAGGAATGCTGCGACCGTCTCCGGGATGTTCGGCAGATACGCGCACACGCGATCGCCCCGGCCGACGCCGCGCGCCACCAGCCCTGCGCGGATCCGCGCCGTCTCGGACCGCAGCCGGCCCCACGTCCACTCCTCCACCGCGCGCAATTCCGACGCGGCGCGGATCGCGACGCGGTCGTCGGGCTTGCCGCGGAACAGGTGCTCGGCATACGACACGCGCGCGCCCGGGAACCACTGCGCGCCCGGCATCTCGCGCGAGGCGAGCACGGCGTCGTAGGAGCCATCGACGCCGTAGGTCTCCCAGATCGACGCCCAGAACCCGTCGAGGTCCTCGACGGACCAGCGCCAGAGCGCGTCGTAGTCCTCGTATCCGCGCGCACGCATGAACGCCGTCAGGTTCGCTCGTTCCAGGCGCTGGGCGGAGGGCTCCCAGAGGATCGGCGGCTGGTCGCTCACGATGGCAACGTATCGCGGCGCCGGACCTGCGAGAGGCACCGGCGCGTACATGGATCGTGAACCGCCGCGAGTTCATCGGGACCGGGCTGCTGGCGCTTCCCGCGCTGGGCGGCTGCGACCCGCGCCGGTCCGCCGCCGCGGCGAGCGGCGCGCCGCCCGTCGCACTGGCCACGGCGGACACCGAGAGCCACGTCGCGGTCGTCGGGCTGACGAGCGGGCGCATCCTGCAGCGGGTGCGCACGGTCGAGGGCCCGCGCTCGATCCAGGGGCGCGCCGGCGTCGTGGCGGTCTGCGCGCACACGAAGCTCGGGAAGCTGTCGCTGCTCGAGCGCGACTCGAGCGGGCGCGTGCACGTGCGGGGCGTCCTGGGCGGCTTCGGCGAGCCGCGCTACGCCGTGATCGCCGGGCGCTTCGCGTTCGTCACCGACTCCGCGACCGGCGAAGTGGCGACGGTCGACCTGGTCCGCGCCCGCGTCGTGCACCGCGCGCCGGTCGGAGACCTCGCCCGCCACGTCACGCAGAGGGGCTCGACGCTGTTCGTGGGGCTGGGCTCCAGCGCCGCCCACGTCGTCGCCGTCGACGTCGGCAACCCGCACGCGCCGCGGGTCATCCGCCGCATCGCCCCGCGGTTCCTCGTCCACGACGTCGCGGTCGCGCCGGACGGGCGCCTGTGGATGACGGCCGGGCGCGAGCGCCGCATCGCGCTGCACGGCGGCCCGGAGCTCGCGGCCGACGAGGCTCCGCAGCACGTGACCTTCGGCCCGAGCCGTGCGTACGTCGCGAGCGGCGACGGCGGCAGCGTGCGCGTCCACGGCCTCGACGGCCGGCTGCTGAGGACTGTCCGCGTGCCGCGCGGCTCCTACAACGTGCAGCGCGCCGGGGCCTTCGTCCTGACGCCATCGCTCGGCACAGGCTCCCTCACCATCCTCGGCGCACGGGGACACGTGCTCCACGAGGTCCGCGTCGCAGCTGCGGCGCACGACGCGTGCGTCCTCTGACGAAGGAGTCGTAGGCTTCGCCGCATGATCACCGGAGACCGCAGCGT
>JAWVFZ010000408.1:0-9934 GCA_033855555.1 Solirubrobacteraceae bacterium | reverse complement strand
CGCGCCAGCCGGCGGCCGGCGGCGCCGCCTGCGCGTCCCCGCCGGCGCGGCGCTTACCCGATCACGAAGGGAACTGCGACCGAGTCGTCGATCTTGTTGCTGTGGAGCCCGGACAGCTCGACGGCGTGGACGGCGAAGATGCCGAAGTGCTCGTCGCTGATCCGGTTCTTGGCCACGATCGTCTCCGGAATCGGATCCACGGCGCTGAACACGCTGATCCCGGTCGGCTGGTCGTCGCCCGGCACATCGTCATCCGGGCCGTTGCCGGCGAGCCGGTTCTTGACGACGATGTTGTGGTTGATGTTCTGGAACGGCGTGTGGCTGTGGATGGCCACCCCGGGTATGCCGTTGCCCATCGCCGTGTTGCCCTTGATGAGGTTGTCGTAGGCGGCCGCCCCGGGCGGTCCGGCGAAGACGCCGATCCCCGCTGCGCCGTTGCCATTGGCCGTGTTGTCCAGGACCCGGTTGTCGTAGACGCCGGCGACGTCGGCCGACGCCGGTGCGCCTGGCTGGAACCAGTGCGAGGCCAGCGTGATCCCGCAGTCGAGCAGGTTGTCGAGCACCTCGTTGTGATCGATGGTGTTCTCGCTGGTCGGCCCGTTCTCGTCTGTCAGGAGGATCCCGCCGACGTTGTCGCGAACCAGATTGTCGGAGACGGTGGACTCCGTGACGCTCTGCAGATGCAGCGCCTCGCCGCAGTCGTCGGGCTGGTTGGCGCAGAGCGGGTGGAAGGGCCCATAGGCGTCGTTGTGGTGCAGCGTGTTGCCGCTGATCTCCAGCTCTGTGGTCTGGACCGCGAAGATCCCCTCCAGGCCCGCGTTCTGGATCGTGAACCCGCGCACGGCCGTCTCCGCGGCGGCCGCGCCGGAGATCACGATGCCGTTGTCGAAGCCCTTGGCGTCGATCGTGGCGTCGTGCCCGACGAGCGTGAGTTGCTTCTCGATGCGCACGGATTCGGCGTAGGTGCCGGCAGTGACCGAAATGGTGTCGCCGTCGCGCGCCTGGGCGACGGCGTAGCCGATCGTCGAACACGGCGCGCCGACGCAGTTTCCAGAGTCGCTGCCCGACTTGGACACAACCCGGGTCGTCTCTCGAGTTCCGTGGCCGGCGGCCACCCCCTGAGCCCCCAGCATCCCGACGACGACGAGCGCGGGCACGGACAATCCTTTCCGCATGTTCCCCTCCTTCGGTGGATCCGGCGAATCTACGCCTGCGATTCGGAGCGGATCGGGCCGGTGTCAGGACTCGTACGGAAAACATAGGATCGCGGAATCGCCCCAAGACGATGACCCCCAGCGCTACGACCGCCCCGCCTCGTCGAGCGCCTCGTCGAGGCTGAGCGCCGCACCAGCCGCCCAGGCCTCAGCGAACTCCTCAGGCGAGAGCGCGGCGCGCGCGCCCGCGAGGTTGCGATCGACGATCGCCGCGTCCGTGGGCGCGAGCGGCTCACCCAGTTCCTGCCGACGCGCATCCGCAGCGCCTGCCAGCCGCGCCGCGTGCGTGGCGTCGCTTTCGGCTGCGGCGAGTCCGGCGAAGCGCTCGAGCGCCTGCACCAGCGACCAGCGGTCGTCCAGCAGTCGCAGCCCGGCGAGCGATTCGCGCAGCAGGCTGCGCGCTTGGGCGAGGTCGCCGCGCTCCATCGCCAGCGCCCCGAGGTTGCCGAGGTTGAGGGCGATGCCCCATTCGTTTGCGTACTCGCGGTCGATCCGCAGGCTCTCCTCGAGCAGGTCGCGGGCCTCGTCGAAATCACCGGTGTCCATGGCGACGACGCCGAGGTTGGACAGCGGGTCGGCGAGCGATTTGCGATCGTTCATCCCCCGGCGGAGGGCGACGGCCTGTTCGAACAGATCGCGCGCCGCGGCCGTGTCACCGCGCTGGCGGGCGTTGGCCGCGAGGCTGTTCAGCGACCCGGCCTGGCGCGCCTCGTCGCCGGCCTCGCGGAACAGCTCCAGCCCGGCCCGGAAGCACTCGTCGGCCTCGCGCAGGTCGGCACGCTGGGAGAGCAGGATGCCGAGCACGTGCGTGGCTCTGCCGCGCAGCAGCGCGGGCGCTTCTGGCACGGCACCGAGCGCCCGCTCGAGCCAGCGCACGCCCTCTGCGCCATGGCCGTGCGTGTACCAGAACCAACCCAGCGCGGCCGCCATTCGCAGGCCCTGCGTGCGCGCCGCGACATTCCCGTCGAGCGTCCACTCCAGGGCCGCGCGCAGGTTGTCGTGCTCGCGCTCCACCTGCTGACCCCACGCCTGCTGGTCGGGGCCCTTGAGCGCGTCCTCGGACGTCTCGGCGAAGCCCATGAAGTAGTCGGCGTGGCGGCGGCGGACGCCCGTCACCTCGTCCGAGTCCTCCAGCCGCTCGAGCGCCCGCTCGCGGATGGTCTCGAGCATCGTGCGCCGGCCTTCGCCGCCGCGCAGCAGGCTGCGGGCGATCAGTGCGTCAAGCGCTTCGGGCGCCGCGCCGGCAACGAGCTGGGCGGCCTCGTCGTCGAAGCCGCCGGCGAACACCCCGACGCGGGCGAACAGTCGCTGCTGGTCGACCTCGAGCAAATCATGGCTCCAGTCGATCGTGGCCCGCAGCGCGCGGTGTCGCTCGGGCGCATCGCGCGGTCCGGCGGTGGCCAGGTCGAGCACGGGCAGCGTGTCGACCATCTCGGCGAGATCGACCTCGCCGACGCGGGCGGCGACGAGCTCGATCGCGAGCGGCAGCCCCTCGACGCGGCGGGTCACCTCGCCCACCGCGGTGGCGTTGGCGCCGGTCACGTCGAAGTCGCGGCGGCGCGCGCGGGCGCGTGCGCCGAACAGCGCGACGGCCTCGGGCTGCGCGAGCGGCTCTACGCGGTACTCGTGCTCGCCGTAGAGCTCGAGGCGGCCGCGGCTGGTGATGAGAGCTCTCAGCCCGGGGGCGGCGGCGAGGAGGCGGGAGACGAGCGGCGCGGCCTCGTCGACCTGCTCGAAGTTGTCGAGGACGAGCAGCAGCGTGCGCTCGCGCAGCTGCTGGGCCAGGGCGTCGGCGTCGGCGACCGAGAGCGTCGCCGCGATCGTCCCGGCGACCAGCCGCGGATCGCGCAAGGCCGACAGGTCGACGAAGTGCACCCCGTCGGCGAACCGCTCGCCGAGGCTGTCGGCGATCGCGACGGCGAGGCGCGTCTTGCCGCTCCCTCCCGGGCCGGTCAAGGTGACCAGGCGGGCGTCGCCGCGCAGCAGCCGGGCGACGTCCTCGAGCTCCTGCTCGCGGCCGACGAGCGGCGTCGCCGGTGCCGGCAGGTTGCGCCGGCCGCGAGGCGCCGGGGCGTCGAGGGCGGGGTCCTGCTTGAGGATCGCCTGCTCGAGCGCGCGCAACTCGGCCCCCGGTTCGAGCCCCAGCTCGTCCACCAGCAGGCGGCGGCCGGTGCGGTAGACCCCGAGCGCCTCCGCCTGGCGACCGGAGCGGTAGAGCGCGAGCGTCAGCTGACCGCGGGCGCGCTCGCGCAACGGGTCCTCGGCGACGAGCGCCTCGAGCTCCGCGACCCGCTCGCGGTGCCGGCCGAGGGCGAGCTCGGCGTCCATTCGGTCCTCAGCGGCGGCGAATCGCAGCGCATCGAGCCGCGCAACCTCGGTGCGACCCTGGCCGTCGAAGGCGAGGTCTGCGAGAACCGGTCCGCGCCAGAGCGCCAGCCCCTCGGCGAGCGATGCGGCCGCCTGCTCCGGATCGCTCGCAAGCATCGCGCGCCCGGCGAGGGCAAGCTGCTCGAAACGCCGGGCGTCGATCTGCTCGGGTGCGCATGCGACGCCATAGACGGGCCCCGGCCCGGTGACGATCGCGTCAGCGCCCAGGCTCTCCCGCAGGCGCGACACGTAGACCTGTACCGCATGCTCAGCCGAAGCGGGGGGCTCCGGGCCCCAGATGTCCTCCACGAGCCGGTCGCGGCTCACCGGTGCGCCGCCCGCGAGCAAGAGCGCGGCGAGCAGCGTGCGCGGGCGCGGGCCGCCGACGGCGACGGTGTCCCCGCCCAGTCGTACCTCGAGCGGCCCGAGGATCCGGAACTCGCATGCTTCGCTGGACGCCAAGAGCCGCAACCTATACCGGCATCGACGGCGTTGAGCGAACTTTGAGCGTCGTCGCCGACGGTTCGCCGCATGCACGCTCCACTCCACAGTTCGCATTCAGCGGTGCGGCTCGTCCTCGCCGCTGCCGCCCTCGCTGCGCTTCCATCCGCGGCCAACGCCGACTCGCTGGTGTACACGAAGGCCGGCCACGTCTGGATCAGCCACTCGGACGGCTCAGACCCTCGCCAGGTGACGGGGACGCAGAACAACTGGGCATGGCCGTCGCAGGCCGACGACGGGACGATCTTCGTCGCCGGCGGTGCGGTGCGCGTCAACAGCGATGGCTCGGACTCCGACGGCTCGACCGAGATCTACCGCTACGACCAGAACGGCAACCAGATCGGTCCATACGACGAGACCTACGGCTCCCGCTCGACGCCCGCCTGCCCGACCGATGCGCCGACCAGCGTCCGCGTCTCCCCGAACGGTCAGCGGGTGTCCTTCGACCAGCTCTTCTGCAGCAACCGCGACTCGTTCTACGAGGACCTCTCGAATGCCCACCAGACGGTGATCTCGGAGGACTACAGCAGCACCGGATGGCTCGACGACGGGCACATCCTCATCACCCACAACGGGCCCGAGTTCGGCAACGCGACCTACGCGAGCTATGACGTCGCCAACCCCGGCGCGTCGCACGGCCCGACCGACGATCCGTACCTCCCGCGCAAAAGGGCAGTCGCGTCACGGTCCGGCAACCGCGTGGCGGTGTACGAGGAGGATCCGAACATCGACGGCAGCGTCCACAGCGCCGACGTCCGGCTCTACGAGACCGTCGGCGGGGACGTGACCGATCCGGTGGAGAAGTGCACGGTCTCGATCCCCGCCGGCAATGCGGTGCCGATCGTCTCCGCAAGCCCGACCTTCACGCCTGACGGCTCGCGGCTCGCCTGGGCGGAGAAGGACGGCGTCCATTTCGCCAACACCGCCGACCTGGGTTCCTGCTCGGTGGCGACCGACGGGCTGCTCGTCGCGGGCGCGGCGTACCCGTTCTTCGGCAAGGCCGACATGAGCGCGACGGCGGGGTTCGTCGTGGATCACAAGGTCTGCTGCACGCCGCCGCCGCCGCCTCCGCCTCCGCACAAGACATTCGCCATCGCATCCTCAACCACGCGCGCCAAGCTCTCGCCCAAGGGCACGATGACCTTCGCGATCACCCCTGCCGAGGCCGGCACCGCCACCGTCACCGGCTCGATCAAGCTGGGCAAGAAGACGCTGCGCTTCAAGCCGCGCACGCTCTCGCTGGCGGCGGGCAGGAAGGCGACCATCACCGTGACGCTGTCCAAGGCGAACGCCCGCGGCGTGGTCAAGACGCTGAAGGCTCACAAGAAGCTGACCGCGAGGATCTCGGTCTCGATGACGGCGCCAAACGGGGATGTCGGCAAGGTCCAGCTCGCGGTCAAGTTGCGGCGCTGAGCTGGTCGGTGTTACACTGAACTAGATGGTTCAGTATTCGCCACTCGATCGGACCTTCGCAGCGCTTGCTGACCCCACGCGGCGAAGCATCCTCGAGCGACTTGGCCAGGGCAACGCGACGATCACCGAACTGGCTGAGCCGCTCGGGATGTCGCTCACCGGCGTGAAGAAGCACGTCGGTCTGCTCGAGGACGCCGGGCTCGTGGCCACCGAAAAGGTGGGCCGGGCCCGCGTTTGCGGCCTGGGGCCGCGGCGGCTCGATGACGTCGAGGAATGGATCGACGTGTACCGGCGAATGCTGGAAGGGCGCCTCGACCGATTCGGGGAGCTTCTCGAGCGCACAAAAGGAGCGCCGCAATGACCGAGCAGCAGCAGACCGCCCCCGCGGCGGCGACCGTGACCACCCCGACCGATCGAGAGATCCACATCGAGCGCTGGTTCAACGCTCCCCGCGAGCGTGTCTTCGCGACGATGATCGACCCGAAGCTGATCCCCGAGTGGTGGGGTCCTGACGGCGTCACCACCATCGTCGACCAGATGGACGTCCGCCCCGGGGGCGCGTGGCGGTTTGTGATGCGCAACTCGGATGGGACCGAGACCGCGTTCCGGGGCACCTACCGGGAGATCGCGGCGCCCGAGCTGATCGTCCAGACGTTCGAGTGGGAGGGCATGCCGGGTCATATCTCCGTCGAGACCGCCCGGTTCGACGAGGCCGATGGGCGCACGAAGGTGACGACGACCGCCCTGTTCCACACCCAGGAGGAGCGCGACGGGATGCTCGCTTCGGGCATGGAGCGCGGGATGAATGAGATGCATCGCCGGCTGGACGACCTGCTCGCGCGGGGCGCCTGAGCCGAGCCACTGAGATCAGTCCTTGCTTATATAAGTAAGGACTGATACAGTGCCCCACATGCACGCGTTCGACATCCTGGGCGACCCGGTTCGCCGGCGCATCCTGGAGCTGCTCGCCGACGGCGAGCAGGCCGCGGGCGAGATCGGCGCCGTGATCCAGCGGGAGTTCGGAATCTCGCAGCCCGCCGTGTCACTGCACCTGCGGGTGCTGCGCGAGAACGGCTTCGCGACGGTGCGTGCTTCAGGCGCGCGGCGGTTGTACGCCGTCGATGCCGCGCCGCTGCAGGACGTCGATCGGTGGCTCGAGCCGTACCGGCGCTTCTGGAGCCAGCGGCTCGACGCACTTGGCGTCGAGGTCGCACGCGGCAAGCGCGCGCGACGAACACCCACATCGGACCCCAACCAGGAAGGCAGCAGCACATGACGACCAACACCACGACGTACCACGAGCCCGAGCCCGAGCTGCGGCGGCGGACGATCCCCGCCGGCGAGGCGCGGGTCGGGGTGTTCACACGGACCTACGCGACGACCGTCGAGGATCTGTGGGATGCGTGCACGAACCCGGAGCGGCTGCGCCGCTGGTACGTCCCCGTCACGGGCGACCTGCGCCTGGGCGGCACGATCCAGCAGGTGAACATGGGATCCGGCACGATCGTCGAATGCGAGCCGCCGCACCGGCTCAAGCTCTCGCTCGGCAGTGGCGGCGTCGACGAGATCGAGGTGCGCCTGGCGGCCGGCCCAGAGGACGGCACGGCGACGCTCGAGCTCCAGCACGCGACGACGCTCGACACGCACAACATCGGCGGCGAGATGTACGACGCGATCTACTGCATGGGTGGCGGCTACTACCCCCGGCTACAGGCGCTCGACATGCATCTGCGCGGCACGTTGCCCGACGACTACGACAGCGCCGCCTTCCACCTCAACGCCGACATGCGCCCGACGATCGAGCGCGGCAGCGCCGCCATGGCCGCCCTCCTGGAGGCCGATTCGGAGGGCGCCTGAGCTACCGCTCTTGGAGCACGGACAGCACGTTGCCGGCGGGGTCCTTGAACCAGGCGATGTAGGGGCCGCCGGCACGCATGATGCCCCGCTCGTCCTGCTCCATGCCGTCGTAGCGCTCGAAGCGCACTCCGCGGCCGGCGAGCTCGTCGACGGCCTGATCGATGTCGTCCACGGGGAAGTTCAGGATCGTGTAGTCGGCCGGCGTGTGGTCGGGCTTGGGATAGACGAGCGTGTCCCGATCTTCGGCCAGGTGGAGGGTCAGCAGGCCGTGGTCCTCGGATGTCTTCAGTCCGAGCGTGTCGCCGTAGAACTCCTGCGCCTTCTGCACGTCGTCCACGGCAAAGCCGCTGAATGCCTTGGCGTTGGCGAACATCCTTCGCTCCTCTCTCGCTTTGGGAGTAAGACCCGCCGCGACCTCGAAACTCATCGCTGGGTGAAGGGCAGCCGCACCCGGAACGTGGTCCGGCCCGGCTGGGACTCGACGGTCAGGGAACCGTCGAGGCGGTCGACGACGATGCCCCGCGCGGTGGCCAGCCCGAGTCCGGTGCCGTGGCCGACGTCCTTGGTGGTGAAGAACGGGTCGAAGATCCGCTCGCGTACGTCCGGCGGGATGCCCGCCCCGTCGTCGGTGATCTCGACCACGGCACAGCTGCCGTCAGCCTGCGTCGCGACAGTGACCGTCCCATCCTCGCCGACCGCATCGATGGCGTTGTCCAGGAGGTTGGTCCACACCTGGTTGAGCTCCGAGCCGTGGACCGTGAGCTTGGGCAGCGTGCGGTCGTAGTCGCGGCGCACCTCGACGGCTGCGTGCTTCAGCTTGTAGCCGAGCATGGTCAGCGTGCTGTCCAGCCCTTCGTGGAGGTCGATCTCGATCAGGCCCCCGCGGTCCATGTAGGAGTAGTCCTTCACCGCGGTCACCAGCGCCGAGATCCGATCCGTGGAGTCCTGGAGCTCCGCGGCGAGGCGGCCGGCGGTCAGCGAGGCGGTCACCCAGCGCAGCGCGGCTGGGGTGGCGGGCCCGGCCAGTCGAGCCACCGCATCCAGCCAGGCCTGGTCGAGGCCGGCCGCAGACAGCGGCTCTGCGAGGCGCCATGGCTCCGGGACGCCGAGCGCCTCGAGGCGCTCGAGCATCTCGTCCTCGGCGTCGGCAGCCTGCAGGGTGTCGACGCCGGTCGCATCCCCGGCCTGTGAGAGGGCCTGCTGTTGCAGGGCGAGGAGCTCCTGGGCCTGGGCACGCTCGATCCCCGACTCGACGAAGCGCGCGAGCGCCGAGCTGATCACCGCCAGCGCCTCGGTCAGTTCGGCAGCGGCTCGGCGGGCCGCGGCGGCGGGGTTGTTGAGCTCGTGGGCGAGGCCGGCGGCCATCGTCCCCAGCGAGGCGAGCCGCTCCCGGTGCTGCTCGATGCTCGTCACCGACCTCAGGACGGGCACCACCTGCTGCATCACCCGGCGATGCACCGGCGGCTGCGCGAAGACCAAGCGGCGGAAGTCGTCCGGTGCGACGACCGCCAACCTGCAGGCGGTCTCGGCCTGCATGCGCACCCCCACCGGCCCTCCCGTGAGCACCGCGATCGCGCCGAGCCAAGTGGGCGCCTCGTGACGGCCCAGGGAGTCGCCGCGGTCGCCTTCGAGCATGAGCGCCTGTGCCGTTCCTTCCAGGAGGAGCAGGAGGCCCGGAGGGTCCTCGCCCTGCTCGGCGAGGATCTCGCCGGCCTCGGCGCGCCGTTGTTGGGCGACCGCGGCCCATTGCGCGAGCTCAGCCTCGTCGAGGTCGTCGAAGAGATCGACCGCACGCAGATCCTCCGTCGTCAGCGCGGCCGTGCTCATGAGTCGACGAGGTACTGGTGGATGAGCGAGACCGCCATCGAGCCTTCGCCGACGGCGCTGGCGACGCGCTTGATGGAGCGGGCCCGGACGTCGCCCGCCACGAACACGCCGGGGACCGTGGTCTCGAGTAGGTACGGGTCACGCGTCAGCGGCCAGCCCGCCGTCTGCGCGTCGGGGCCCGCGAGGATGAAGCCGCGCTCGTCGCGGGCGACCACGCCTTCCAGCCAGTCGGTGCGCGGCGATGCCCCGATGAGCACGAAGCAGGCGTCGGCTTGAACATCGGCCTCGGCGCCGTCGGCGTCTCGCACCTGCAGCCGCTTGAGGTGCCCGTCCTCTCCCGCGGCCGCGACGGCCGTCGTCCCAGTCCGGACCTCGACGTTGGCCAGCGCTCCAAGCTGCTCGATCAGGTAGTGCGACATGGACTTCTCGAGCGTCGAACCCCGAACCAGCATCGTGACCTTGCAGGCGTAGTCGCTGAAGTACACGGCCGCCTGGCCGGCGGAGTTCGCGCCGCCGATGATGACCACGTTCTGGTCGGCGCACGATCGCGCCTCGGTCATTGCTGCCCCGTAGTAGATGCCGGCGCCGGTCAGCTCGGCGAAGCCGGGCGTTTCCAGCCGGCGGTAGGAGACGCCCGAGGCCACGAGCACGGTGTTCGCGCTCAGCACCCCGCCGTCGCCCAGCTCGACGAACCGCCCGGCGCCTTCGGCTCGCAACGAGGTCACGTCCTGCACCGTCAGCAGCTCGGCGCCCAG
>JAWVFZ010000407.1:0-5926 GCA_033855555.1 Solirubrobacteraceae bacterium | reverse complement strand
CTGGTGGCGGGCGCGAGCAAGGGCGAGGGGCTGGGCAACCAGTTCCTGGCGAACATCCGCGAGACCGATGCGATCGTCCACGTGGTTCGCGCCCATCACGACGACAACGTCATCCACCCGGAGGGGTCGGTCGACCCGCTGCGCGACATCGACACGATCGAGACCGAGCTCATCTATGCCGACCTCGAGCAGGCCGAGCGGCGCCACGCCCGCGTCGTGCGCGAGGCGCGCGGCGGCGACAAGGCGGCGATCGCCGAGGAGGCGTGGCTACGTGCCGTCGTCGAGGCGCTGCAGTCCGGGCGCCCGGTACGCACGGTCCCGGTGCCCGATGGCGCGCCGACGGCGCTGCGCGACCTGTCGCCGCTGACCGCCAAGCCGGTGCTGTTCGTCGCCAACGTCGACGAGGGCGAAGACGAGGTGCCGCCGGAGATCGCCGCCTACGCGCATGCGCAGGGCGCGGGCGCGGTGCCGATCTCCTCGCGCCTCGAGGCCGAGCTGACCGAGCTCGAGGACGAGGAGGCGGCGGCGATGCGCGCCGATCTCGGCGTCTCGGAATCGGGGCTCCGGCGCGTGGTCGAGGGCGCGTTCTCGCTGCTCGACCTGCTGACGTTCATCACGGCCGGCGAGGACAAGCCGGCGCAGTCCTGGCATTTGCGCCGCGGCCGCACGGTCTGGCACGCAGCGGGCGAGATCCACTCCGACATCCAGAAGGGCTTCGTCCGCGCCGAGGTGATCGGCTGGGATGCGCTCGTGGACGCCGGCGGCTACGCCGCCGCGCGCGACAAGGGAACGCTGCGCCTCGAGGGCCGCGATTACGTGATGCGCGACGGCGACGTGATCACCGTCAAGTTCACGCCATAGCGCGCAGGCGCTCGGCCAGCCGGCGCATCCCGCGTTGCTCGGCCGCCACAGCCGCCGCGCCGAAGTCGGTCGGCTGGTCGGCCGGCCGCTTCACGGCCACCGGCTGGAGCGTGGCCATCTGGCGGAACGCGCGCAGCTCGTCGGCCTGCTCGCGCAGCGCCGCGCGCACGCGCGGGCGCTCCCGCAGCGCGTTGGCGATCGCCGTGTCAAGCGTGCCGTGCTCGCGCAGCAGGTCGCGCGCCGTCTTCTCGCCGATCCCCTTGGCGCCGGGGATGCCGTCCGAGGGGTCGCCGCGAAGCGCGATGAAGTCGGGTACCTGCTCGGGCACGATCCCGTAGCGCGTGAGCACTCCCGCGGCGTCGACGAGCTGCGGCCCGTCCTTGGCGCCCGAAACCGGGAAGAGGACCGCCACGCTGTCGCCCACGCACTGGAACATGTCGCGATCGCCGGTGAACAGCAGGGCGCGCCCGCCCGCCGCGACCTCGGCCTGGGCAAGGCTTCCGAGGAGATCGTCGGCCTCGAGCTCGCCGGCGTCGAGCGCCGGCCACCCGAAGGTCGCGAAGAACGCCGGCGCGTCGGCCCATTGGTGGGCGAGGTCCGCCGGCATCTCCGGGCGGTCGGCGTGGTAGCCGTCGTGCAGCTCCACGCGGTACGTCGCCGCCTCGGCGCCGAAGCAGAGGATCACGGCGCGCGGCGCGTAGCGCTCGACCGCCTGCAGGATCAGGTTCGTGCAGCCGAGCAGCGCGTTCACCGGCCGCCCCTCGCCGTCGGTGATGGACCCGGGCAACGCAAAGAACGCGCGGTACAGCAACGAGGGCGCGTCGACTGCCAGCAGCGGTGCGGGGGTGGCCATGGGCGCACACGCTACGGGCTTCGTCGTCCGCAGCGGGCGCCCAGTGTTCAAGCAGCGCTCCGGAATGCCGATTATCAGGAACGATGAAGGGCGCGGACGACTCAGCGCAGCGCAGGGCCATCGTCGGCCGCCTCGCTGGGCTGCTGTTCATGGTCGGAGCGCTCGCCTCGATACCCGCAAACGCAGCCTTCAGCCACCCCACCGTCGGTCACCGGGTATGGCTGATCGACGTACTCGCCTTCGCGTCTGGCCTCGTCTGCTTCCTCGTGCCGTGGGAGCGGCTCTCCGAGCGCTGGTTCCACGTGCTGCCTGCCGCCGGGACCTTCGAGACCGCGCTGTCGGTCTGGGGCATCGGCGTGCACGGCAGCGTCTACGCCTGGTACTTCGTCCTGGTCGCCGTCTTCGTCGCCTACGCGTTCGACAGCCGGATGCAGATCGCAGCTCACATGGGACTCGTCGGGATCGTCTTCGCGCTGCCCGTGCTCTATCTGCCCAACACGGGCGACGCGGTCATCCGCGTCGCGGTCGCGGTCCCGGTCCTGTGCGCGGTCGCGGCCGTGGTCGCCTATCTGCGCGAGGGCCTCGAGCAGGGAAAGGCGAGCCTCGCCCAGCAGGCGCGGACCGATCCGCTGACGGGTGTGGCGAACCTCCGCACGCGCGACGAGCGCCTCGAGTACGAGATCGCCCGCCACCGCCGCGTCGGCCGCGAGCTCGCGATCCTCGTCCTGGACCTGGATCGCTTCAAGGAGGTCAACGACACCCTCGGCCACCTTGCCGGCGACCGGCTCCTGCGCGACGTCGCCGCGGTGCTCGTGGACACGGTCCGGGAAGGAGACACGGTGTCCCGGCCCGGGGGCGACGAGTTCTGCGTCATCGCGCCCGAGACGGACCTCGCCGAAGCGCGCATCCTGGGGGATCGCGTCAAGGATGCTCTCGCCGCGCTGAGTGCCGCGGGCGAGCCGCTGTCGGCGGCCGTCGGTGTCGCGGTGTTCCCCCACGACGGCGACACGCCCGAGCGGGTCATGGACCGCGCGGATCTCGACCAGCGCATGGACAAGCAGGCCAACAGCCGCACATCGGTGCGCGCCGGCGCACTGCACGTCGTCTGAGCGCCGCGTGTGCATAGGCTTGCGCCATGCTCACGATCAACGGAATCGACGACCTGAAGGCCCGGGTCGGGCAGGAGCTGGGCGTCAGCGAATGGCATCACGTGACCCAGGCGGAGATCGACGCCTTCGCCGAGGCCACCGAAGACGACCAGTTCATCCACGTGGACCCCGAGCGCGCCAAGCAGACGCCGTTCGGCTCCACGATCGCCCACGGCCTCTACACCCTCAGCCTGGGGCCGAAGTTCTCCTACGCGATGTTCGCCGTGGACGACGTTGCCTTCGGCCTCAACTACGGCTACGAGAAGGTGCGCTTCCCCGCGCCCCTGCCCGTGGACTCCAAGGTGCGGATGCGCGCCGAGCTGCTCTCGGTCGACGACGTCGCGGGCGGGGTGCAGTTCAAGGTCAAGCAGACCTTCGAGATCGACGGCGGCGAGAAGCCCGTCTGCGTCGCGGAGTCGCTGGCTCGGGTGTACTCGGGCTAGGCGCGGACGGTGACGTCAGGCCCGGCGGCGCCGCGGAACAGCACCCGGTACGTGCCCGGGCCGCCCAGTCGCGCCTGGTAGGAGCCCTGGGCATCCGTCGTCGTCCACGCGTACGTCACCCAGCGGGTACCGGCGCGGCGCTGGATCCGCACCCACGCACCGCGCCGCGCGGGCGCGATCGTGCCGGTCAGCGCGGTCTTGCCCGCACTCGCGGCCGCAGCCGGTGCGGTCCCGCCGCTGGCCGTGTCGGGAGTGGCGGCGGGCGTGCTCGCAGGCGTCGTCACCTTCTTGGGCTTCGACGTGATCGACGTGTAGTAGGCCCACGAGTCGTAGAGGCCGAAGCGGCTGCGCAGCTCGGCGCCGGTCACGTCCGTGCGCCCGCGGGTTCCGACCACCTGTGCGCGGACCACCCGCGGGGAGACGCCGCGTTGCAGGACCTTGATCGACTTGAAGCTGCCCTTCACGAGGCCGCGGAGCTTCTTGCCGGCCTGGGCGAGCGTCATGCGGTAAGGGCCCCAGCGGTGGCGGGGCGAGACGGAGTCGAACGGGTCGTCGACGCCCCTGAGCCAGGGCCGTGGGAGCGCTCCCACGAACGAGTTCTCGACGTTCTCGGTCTTGCCGCCGCTGGTGGAGAAGAAGAACGTGACGACGGGCTTGCCGCCGTAGGTGACGACCTCGCCCTTCGTGGCCGTGACGGCTGCCTCGGTCGAGGCGAACTCGGCGGCGACGCCGCGGTACATCTGCGAACGGGTGTCGGGGTAGGCGGTGAAGCCGTCGGTCGCGCTCCCGGCGTCAGTCGTGACCGCGTAGGAGCGAGCGACGACCGCCTGCGCCTCCAGCGCGGCGGCAGGCCACGACGCCGGCGACTCGGCGCTGACGACGCCGCGGATGTAGTCCTCCAGCCCGACGGCGTTGATTGCCGACACGCCGCTGAGCAGTCCCGTGCGGAACTCCAGCGCGCCGCGGTAGAGCCCGTTGCGCACCCCGTTGCCGGCGCTGCCGTTGAGGCGCAACGGGTCGGGACCGGTGACGCGCAGCGTCCCGTCGAAGCTGGCGAGGTCGTGGCCGGCCGGGCCCCGCAACGTGACGGTGTTGGCGCCCGCGCGCGCGACCGAGTAGGTCTTCGTCGCGTCGAGGTCCTGATCGCCGGCCTTGGTGGCGCCGGTGAACGACGGCGCCGCCGCTGACTGCAGCAGCACCCGCACCGTCGGAGCCGGCGACACGGTCGCAATCGAGGTTCCCGAGTAGTAGTGGCGGACGATGTCCTGGTAGGAGAAGCCGTGCTGCGCGTAGCCGTCGGCGCCGTACTGGCTGAGGCCGATACCGTGGCCGTACCCGGCGCCGCTGATCACGAACGACGACTTCGCGGCGTGGGCGGAGGCGGGCAGTGCGAGGCAGGCCAGGGCTGCAAAAGACAGGCGGCGCATGCGTGGGATCGAACCCCGTCGGGCAGTCATGGTTGCGGTGATAGCGTCAGGCGAGTCGTGCACGAGCTCGAGCAGGCTAGGTGAACATGAGTAGTCCACGCCGCGCCAGCGACGTCTTCGTCGAGTGCTTGGAGGCCGAAGGCGTCCGCTATGTGTTCGGCATCCCGGGCGAAGAAACCTTGGACCTCAACGAATCGCTGGCGAAGTCCTCGGTCGCCTTCATCCCGGTTCGCCACGAGCAGGGCGGCGCCTACATGGCCGACATGTACGGCCGGCTCACCGGGCGCGCCGGCGTCTGCCTCGGGACGCTCGGCCCCGGTGCGCTGAACCTCGTCACCGCCGTCGCAGACGCCTACCTGGACCGCGCGCCGCTGGTCGCGCTCACCGGCCAGGCCGACCTCGAGCGGATGCACAAGGAGTCCCACCAGTACATCGATCTCGTGCGGATCCTCGAGCCGATCACCAAGTGGAACGCGCGCGTCAACTCCCCGGAGATCATCCCCGAGGTCGTCCGCAAGGCCTTCAAGGTGGCCGAGTCCGAGAAGCCCGGCGCCACGCATCTCGAGCTGCCCGAGGACGTGCTCGGCATGAGCGTCGAGGGGCTGCAGCCACTGCCGCGCCGCCGTCCGGTCATGCCCGAGCCGAGCGCCCGCGAGCTGCTCAAGGCCGTCGACCTGATCCGCAACGCGATCAACCCCGTCGCGCTGTGCGGGAACGGCGTCATCCGCGCGGGCGCCGCGCCGGCGCTGCGGGAGTTCTCGCGGGCCACGGGCATCGCCGTCGCCGAGACCTTCATGGGCAAGGGCGCGCTCGACTACGAGGACCCGCGCGCGCTCGGCACCGTCGGCCTGCAGTCGCGCGACTACGCGCTGGCGGGCTTCGAGGACGCCGACGTGGTCATCGCCATGGGCTACGACCTCGTCGAGCACGCGCCCAAGCACTGGAACCCGCGCCGCGACAAGAAGATCGTCGTCGTCGACTCCCAGCCCGCGGAGATCGACGAGTACTTCACGCCGGAGGTCGAGCTCGTCGGCGACATCTACCACGTCATCACGCGGCTGGCCGAAGAGTGCCGGGACGTGCCGCACTCCGGTGGCAGCCACCGCCTGCGCGACATCGTCGTCGGTCGCTTCGAGGCTGCGAAGGCCGACGACGCATTCCCGGTCCAGCCGCCGCGCGCGCTGTGGGAGATCC
>JAWVFZ010000406.1:0-22958 GCA_033855555.1 Solirubrobacteraceae bacterium | reverse complement strand
CTGCAAGCCGATGCCAATCGAGCAAGCCGACCCGGGCGGGGTCAGCAGCCGGACGGCACTGTTGTGACGAAACCCACTGTCACGGTGGGTTTCGTTCCTCACGCGCCCGGCTGGCCTGTTGTGGGCCGGATATACCACCGTATGGGTTGAACATCCGGCCCAGAACGGGCGCGCGCCGTCCAGCGCTCTACCTGCCGCGGACGGTCTTGGAGACCGGCGCCCTGCCCAGCCGCCGGCCGCCGACGCGGTCGGCGTATGTGAGCCACGGGATCGTCGGCTGCTGGCTGACGCCCGGCTTGCTCCAGTCGCAGACCCCGCTCGGGAAGGCCCTCTGCAGCGCCTCGAACTGCGCGTCGGTGAACTCCACGGGCAGGTAGTCGGACCGGCGCAGGGGCTTCAGCTGGCACTTGTTGGCGTCGGTCGCGATCGACTCGCCCGCGACCATGCGCGGGGTCTTGTAGATCTGGACGATCGCAGGGCAGTGCTCGTCCTGGAGCGTCTGCCCGATGCCGTCGCTGCACTGGTCGTGCACGTCCTTCGGGCGGTCCTCGATCACCTTGCGGGCCCGCGACACCTTGCGGTGGTCGTGCTCGACGGCGGAGAGCCAGCGGTCCATCGCCAGCAGCCCCTGCTTGGTGTAGTCGACATCGCCGATGAGCGGCGCCGCGCCCTCCCAGATGACCTGGTTGGCCGAGGTGCCGTTCTGCTGCTCCAGGCGCGCGCGGACGGCGAACGCGCGGTAGGCGTCGTGGAACGCGCCGGGGTCGGGCCCGCGCAGGTCGATGATTGCCAGGCCCTTCTGGTTGTTGGTCTCGTTGATGGCGCCGCTGCGGTACGCGTTCGCGAGGGCGGGCTCGTCCGCCGCCGTGCGCTCCGCCGTCGGAGCGGCGTCGATGTTGGCGCCGCCGACCTTCGCGTTGAGGTCGGTGAACTGCGCCGGCGTGATCTGCCCCGCCTTCAGCGCGTCGAGCCCGTACTGGACGCCGACGTTGTCCAGCGGGCGCCCGGCGAACCCGTCGGGGCGCCGGCCCATGACGTTGACCATGTAGTCGGCCAGCGTGCAGCGCACACCGCCGGGGTTGGTCTTCGGGTCATAGCGCTGCTCGGCGGTGACCCCCGCGCAGGGGTTGGTCGGGTCGCCCACCGCCGTGAAGTACAGCGAGTCCAGGATGATCGAGTTGACGTGGTTGGGATGACCCTCGACCGCGGCGATGTCGAGCGGCGTCCATGCCACGCCGGTCCCCCACCGCGACGGATCCTCCAGGTACTTGCGCACGAGGTGGTAGTCCACGAGCTGCTGGCCGGTCGACCAGGCGTCCGGGAACGAGCACTGCGGCAGGATGCCCTGGTAGACGCCCGGATAGGCGTTTGAGACCTGTTGCTGGGTCAGCGAGCCGCCCGAGCAACCCGTGCCGATCGTGTAGCGCAACGTGCCGTAGCGCTCGACGAGATGCTCCTTGGCCATCACCAGCGACTCGGCCTGCGTGACGATGTTGCAGTTGTGCCCGGCGTTGTCGAGCGCCGTCGACATCACCGCAAACCCGCGGCCGAGCGCCTCGGTCGGGCTGGAGGCCGTGTTCACAACGTCGGTGGTCGTGCTCGGCGCGGTCCCGGACGTGTGATCGATCCCGCACGAGGCTCCATGGGTGATCAGCAGCTTGTGGTTGAACTGCGGCTGCGGGTCGAACGCCGTCCATGGCTTGGCCGGGTCGTAGAGGACGCTGATCTCGTACTGGTCGCGATCCTGGTAGCCCGACTCGGTGCGGATGACGAAGGGGACCGTCACGCCCTGGTCCGTCGTGGTCGTCGCCAGGTCGGGCGGCGGGTTCTGCGGGTCGTAGGGCGCGAACTCTCCGGTGACCGAGGAGCGATAGCGCAGCGTGAACGTCGGCGGCTGGTTGCACTGGGCGTCGGCGGCCGTGGGCTGACAGACCCACGGCTGCACCTGCGGGCCGGCGAAGAGCGGGCCGCCGTTGGGGTGGTTGGTGATGATCAGGCGCGCATCGGGCCTGCCCGGCACGTGCGCCACGAGCGCGTTGCGCCCTTCGGCCAGGCCTTCCAGCAGGCCCCCGAGGCGCCCGTTCGAGCGCACGGCGAACGCGCCGGTGACGTCGCGCGAGCCGACGGTCACGCGGATCTGCGAGGCGTCGATGCGCCTGGGAACCCTGATCGACACCAGCGCATCGCCGCCGGTCACGAGGTCCGCCCGCGTCCCGACCACGGAGATCTTCACCGGCGTGCTCGCTGCCTGCGCCGACGGCGCGACCGCGAGCAGCGCAAGCGCCGCCACCCAGCTTCTCCTCTTGACCATGTCAGCCCCAACGCAGGAGCCGCGCGAAACATGCTCAGCCGGGATCGAGCGCGAAGACCCGGTCGACCACGCGCGCGGTCGCGCCACCGTCGTCGAGCTCGCAGAAGGCAGCGACGAACTCCTCGTAGCGCCGCGCGTACTCGGCCCGCACGGCGTCGAGGCCGGTCAGCGCCTCGGCGAGCTCCTCGCTGGTGCGCAACAGCGGCCCCGGCGCCTGTTCCAGGAAGTCGAAGTAGAAGCCGCGGATCTCGTCGCGGTACGTGTCGAGGTCGTAGGTGAAGAACAGCATCGGCCGGCCGGTGTTGGCGAAGTCGAACATCATCGACGAGTAGTCCGTGACCAGGACGTCGGCGGCGAGCATCAGCTCCGTGCCGTCGTGGTAGGAGGAGACGTCACGAACGAAGCCGTCGGCCGTGACCGGCACCGGGTCGACCACGTAGTGGTGCTTGCGGAAGAGGATCACGGTGTCGCGCCCGACGGCGTCGCGCAGGCGCTCGACATCCAAGTGGAGATCCAGCCGGTAGCGGCCGCGGCGATCGACCATCTGGTCGCGGTACGTCGGTGCGTACAGCACCGTCCGCACGCCTTCGGGAACGCCCAGGCGCTCGCGCAGCCGCCGGCCAAGCTCGTCGCGACCGGGCCCCACGAGGACGTCGTTGCGCGGATAGCCGGTCTCCAGCATCTCCCCCTCGATCCCGTAGGCACGGCGCAGGATCGGCGTCGAGAAATGGTTGGGCGACACGACGTGCTGCCAGTTGCGAACGTGCTCGTCCCAGTGGCTCTCGAACCGGCGCTTGGTCTTCTGGATCGCCGAGACGTCGAACCCCAGCCGCTTCAGGGGCGTGCCGTGCCACGTCTGCAGGCACACCTGGTCGTCACGCCGCGCGAACCACTCGGGGAAATGGTCGTTGGACACGACGTAGCGGGCGCTGGCCAGCGCCTCGTGGTGCTCGCGGCTGTTCTCGCGCAGGACGCCGGAGCTGTCGGGCGGTAGCGCCATGCCGTCACGCACGACCCAGAGGTGCTCCAGCGGCGCCTCGCGGCGCACCAGCTCGTCGTGGATGGCGCGCGGGCTGTCGGAGCATTGGCGCCCACCGAAGCTCGTGTACACGACCGTGTCGCGCAGCGGATCCGCGCGCCGGGAGCGGTAGACGACATCGCGCAGCCGCCGCTGGTGGTACGGCCCGCGCTCGTCCGCGCCGAGGTTCGAGCGCACGACGACGACGGCCGTACCGTCGCGGTTGGTGCCCAGCGCGAACGGCTTGTGGTCGACCTCGACGCGCAACGGCAGCTGGGCGTGCAGCCCTTCGGCGAGCATGACGGGGACGCCGCCCGCCGCGGTGGTGCTTCCGACGGGCCGCGCCTGCACGTCCCACAACGCCTGGCCCAGGGGCAGCGGCCCCGCCAGCGACGGCACGCGCGTCGCGGTGATGCGCGCACGGAACCGCTCGCCCTCGCCCTCGGGTTCGAGTGCGAAGACGTGCTCGTCGAGTAGCTCCTGGGCCGCCAGGACGAGCTCGCGCGACCCGGGCGCGGCGTGCAGGTCGCCCTCCACCTCGAGATCGCCCTCCGGGGTCCAGCGGGCGGCCGTCAGGACCGGGCGCGGCCGGCGATCGTCCAGGACGGCGTCGCCCTGCGACGTGCGATGCAGCGCGATCTCGCGCTCGCCGTGCTGCCAGACGCCCGCGAGCAGGTCGGCGGGGAACGCGATGCGGTGGCGCAGCTCGCCGCGCGCGACCAGCAGCCACCACGGCACCTCGAGCTGCTGCTCGACGGCGAGGTCGGCGATCGGGACGCGCGCGACGAACCTGCCCGTCGAGCCATCGCCCGACACCTCGAGCGGATAGCTGCGCGTGGCCGAGCCGTCGGTCTTGGCCAGCTCGAGCTTCAGCCTGGCGCCGGCGGGCATGCGCAGCTCGCCCTCCACCACGATCTCGTCGCCCTCGCGGCCGTGGGAGCGAACCGCCGCCCAGTGGCCCTGGACCTGGACCTGGATGCGACCGGTCGGCGACGGCACCGCCTTGACGAGCGTGCCGTCGGCCATCGTGCGGTCGTCGGCCCGCGGGCGCTGCGTCGGATCCAGGCTGAAGCGCACCCGCCGCCGCCGAACGCCCGCGGCGCTGACCGTCACATAGATGTCGAAGCCGCCGTAGCGCCAGCGGCCCGGGAGGTGCAGCTTGCGCGCGGACATCGAGGCCTCGAAGCCCGACCACGAGACATCGTGAAATCCCTGGCCGACGTTGTTGGTTGCATCGGGACGCTCGGTCGACTTCGTCTTGAAGCGCGTCGCGAGCAGCGCCAGCCGCACGCGGCGAAAGCGGCCCGGGCGCACCATCGACACCGACACGCGCTGCGCGCCCTTGCGGTCGACCGCCACCCCGCGGATGAACGCGAAGCCCGCGAGGTGCAGGGTCTCCCCCTCCCACCACAGCCTGTCGACCTGGGCGACGAGCGGCATCTCGGTGTCGAGGCGGTAGATCCACGACGGGATGCGCAGCCGGCGATCGGTCCGAAAGGGGTAGTCCCCGTACCACCTCACGCGCACGCGCACCGGCGGCGTCTCGCTCATGTCCTCGCGCTGGAAGCGGAGCACCTCGAGCAGCTCGGGCATCAGCCGGCGGCGCACGAGGTGGTACTTGAGGCGGTCGATGGCCGGCAGCGTCTTGAGGACCTTGCGGCGCCGGCGCCCCATCCGGTCCATGAACGCGTTGACGCGCTCGACGAAGATCTCGCGGTACTCGTCGTCGGCGACCTCGAGGACGTTCAGGTGGTAGCGCATGTCCTCGGCGACGACCCGCTCCTCGTACCAGCGCCGCGCCCGGCGCTGCCCGTGCTCCTCCAGGAAGTCGCGCGCCATCTCCACGGCCTTGAGGCGGTCCAGCAGCGCCCGCTTCTCCGCGCGCCGCTGGGTGATCGAGAGGTCGCCGCCCTCTCGGATCCGGTACTGGTAGACCGGCTTGGAGATGACGTCGACGGTCCTTGCGACGAAATGCGCCGGGATCACCACCGGGATGTCCTCGTGGAGCATCCCCTCCGGGAAGCGGAAGGCATGCTCCTCCCAGAACGAGCGCCGCCATAGCTTGTTGGGGACGATCCGGTCCGACAGCAGCTCGCGGAAGCGCATCACGTGCGTGCGCGGCCGGTCCCGCGCGAAGACACGGGCGAGGAACGGGGCCTGGCTCGTGCCGAGGCTCGTGAGGCGGTGGACGTTGCCGGTGGCGAAGTCCGAGCCGGTCTTCTCCAGCGACGTCACCATCAGGTCGTAGGCGTTGGGCGGCAGGACGTCGTCGGAATCCAGGAACGCCAGGTACTCGCCGGTCGCGGCCGCCGCACCGGTGTTGCGCGCAGCGCCCAGGCCGGCGTTGGGCTGCGTGATGATTCGGATTCGCTCATCGCGAGCGGCGAAGGCCTCGGCGATCGCGGCGCTGCCGTCGGTCGAGCCGTCGTCGATCAGCAGGATCTCGAGGTCAGAGACGGTCTGGCGGGCAACCGAGGCGAGGCACTCCTCGAGGTAGTCCTCGACGTTGTAGACCGGCACGACGACGGTGATGAGCGGCACGCGAGGCCTCGTCAGGAGCGGCCGGCCAGGCGCCGCAGGCGCAGGCGGACGGGCTTGGGGATGCGGCGGGCGATCCTCACGCGGAGCGTCGGCTGCGCCGCCGGCGCGTCCTTCTTGCGCGGGCGCACGGCGGTCACCGACGGCTGCGAGATCGCCTCGGCCTCGCGATACAACGCGCGGTACGCGTCGTGGGCGGCATCGAGCTGGGCGAAGGTCGCGTCAGGCTCGGCGCCCGCCTCCGCGAGCGGCTGGAACAGCTCCCAAACGCGCTCGGACAGGTCGCGCACCGCTGCCGGCACGTCGAGGTCGTCCCAGCGCACGCGGTTGCGATGCAGCCCCGGATCGACGAAGGCGTCGACCGCCGCGCGCCGGTCGGCCGCGACATCGGTGAGCAGCGGCAGGTCGAGCTCGCCGCCGACGCGCGCGATCTCCGCGTGCCACCCACCCAGCAGATCCTCGTAGCGCACGAACACACGGCGGGTGCCGCGCGTGGCGTGCTCGGTCTCCAGCATCACGTTGAGCCAGGCGGCAGCGCGGCTGGCGTCCGACTGCCACGTCCCGTACGACTTGCGCGCGCTGGTGAGGATCTCGGCCGGGTGGCGCAGCATCGTGACGTACGAGGTCTGCGCGCCGAGCTCGTCGGAGCAACGCTGCCACAGCGGCAGGAACCAGCCGACGCGCGGGTCCTTGACGACGACCGCGTCGGCCTGCGCGAGCTCGCCGCCCAGCCATGTCCGCAACTGCTCGTGCGTCGCGGCCTCGTCGGTGACGGTTCCGGTCTTCTCGAACGCCTCCGGGCGCGCGTCGAAGACGATGACACGCAGCCGGTCCATCAGCCGCCGGTGGAAGTCGACCACCCAGCGAGGCTCGCCGAAGCCCTTGGGATTCGTGTCGTCGGCCCGGACCTCCGGCTGCGGGATGTGAAATCCGAGCTGGCCCAGGATCCCCGCGAGCAGGCTCGTGCCGCTGCGCCCGACGCCGACGACCAGGACGAGGCGCTTGGGTTCGCTCATCGCACGGACCACACGCGGCGCACGACGCGCTCGGCGGCGCCGCCATCTTCGAGCGCACAGAAGCGCGCCCGGAAGGCCGCGCGCGCCGAATGCGCCTCGTCGCCGGCGCGCAGCGCATCGAGCACCTGTGCCCCGGTCGTCGCCACGAGGCCCGGCGGCTCAGCCAGTAGGTCGAAGTAGGTGCCTCGCATCTCGCGGTATTCAAGCCAGTCGGGCGCGTGGATGACGATCGGGCGGTCCAGCACGGCGTAGTCGAACATGATCGACGAGTAGTCGGTGACGAGCACGTCGGCCGCAAGGCAGAGCTCCTCGACCGAGGGATGCGACGCCACGTCGCGGATCCGTCCCGCGTCGTGCAACTCGCGCAGCGCCGGGTGCTCGTCGTGGAAGTAGTGCAGCCTCGCCATGACGACATGGTCGTCGCCGAGCCCGGTTGCGAGCTCCGCCAGGTCCAGCGGCGGGCTCGGGTCCTCGCGGTACTCGCGGTGCGTCGGGGCGTAGAGCACGACCTTCTTGCCCTCCTCGATCCCCAGCCCGGCGCGGACCCGGCGCACGTCCTCGGCCGTCGCAGCCGCAAGCACGTCGTTGCGCGGGTAGCCGGTCTCGAGGGACTCGTAGCGGGTCGGGTAGGCCCGTTCCCACACCAGCGTCGAGAACACGTTGGCCGACACGCTGAAGTCCCACCGCTTGCAGCGGCGCAGCACGCCGGCGAGGTTGCGCTTGCCCGGCGCGTCGCTGAGATCCATCCCCATGCGCTTGAGCGGCGTGCCGTGGTGGGTCATCACGTGGATCTGGCCCTCGCGCTTGACGACGTGGTCGGGGAAGTTGACGTTGTTGACGAAGTAGCGCGCGCGGGCGATGAGGTCGTAATAGGCCTCGGTCCCGGCGACCACGTGCTCCACGCCGGCCGGCATCGAACCCTCGTCCGCGGCTGTGACCACCCACACGCCACGGATATCGGGCACCAGCTCGCGCGCCCGTTCGTAGATCGCCCGTGGATTGCACGCGTAGCCGCGGTACCAATAGGCAGCGAACACCGCGAGCCGGGGATCGATCGGCTCCTCGAGACGTGCCCGGTAGTGGCGCTGGAGGGGATCGCGCCGGACCACTCGTGCGGCCTGGCGGCGCAGGCGCTGCGGCGTGGTCCGGGCGCGCCGGCGCGCAGCCGCCGAGCGGCGAAGCAGCTCGAACGCGCGGAAGTCGCCACGCACGATCAGGCGCTCGCGCAGCCGAGCGGGCCGGCCGCTGATCGCAGACACGCCCGCGCGGCGCACCAGCGCGGACAGCCGCTGGAAGAACGCGCGCCGCTCGCCGTCGCGCACGCCGCCCAGCAGCGCCAGCCCGTGGCGGAGGATCGCGTCGCCGAGTGCCCGCAGGCGATCGTCGGGGACCCCGTGCTCTTCGGCGAATGCCAGCACGGACTCGTACTGCGCCAGCGCGTCGGCCGGCACGCCGGTCGTGAGGCCGTCGCGCACCGCGTTCGGAGGATCGCGGCGCACGTAGCCCGCGTCGTCTGAGACGGCGACGCTCGATGCGGCCAGCAGCGCGGGCCACGTCACGCCCAGGCCGCTGTGCCCGGCGCTACCGAAGCGCACGCCCAGGTCTGCCAGGAGTCCGCGGCGCAGGACCTTGTCGAACACGTGCGGGGATGCGTCCTCGATCCCGGTCTGGCGCGGCGCCGGGCGCCGGCGCCCCACCGGGCTCTCGCGCAGGTGCTGGAGCAGCAGGACGTCGGACGCTTCGGCGCGCAGCTGCGCCATGACGGCCGCCACGGCCCCGGGCGCGAGCAGGTCGGTCGTGCGGACGAACCACACGTGGTCGCCCTGCGCCATGTCGAGCGCGAGGTTGCGGGCGGCCCCCAGACCCACGCGGCCGGGCAGGTGGCGAACGCGCACGCGAGCGTCGCGCTCGGCGGCGGCGTCGAGCAGCGAGGGACCGTGATCCGGGGACGCGTCATCGACCGCGACCACCTCGATATCCGGCACGTCCTGGCCGAGGATCGAGGCCAGGCAGGGCTCGAGAAAGGCCTGTTCGCGATGCACGACCAGGACGAAGCTCAGCCTGGGCGCCATTGGCTGGCAAGCTACCCCATGGCGTGAGCGCGAGAGTCTTCGTCGACGTCCCGGTGCTGTGCGGCCACCGCGGCAGCGGGAGGGGCGTCAACGACGGCTACGCGGAGAACACGCTCGGCTCGTTCCGGGCGGCTGTCGCCTCCGGACTGCGCTGGGTCGAGGTCGACGCGCGCCTGACGGCTGACGGCGTGCTCGTTGCCCGCCACGACGCAGTGGTTGACGACGGCCGCTACGTCTCGGAGCTGACCGCCGAGGAGACCGACGCGCTCGGCCTGATGCGCGTCGCCGACCTGCTCGAGGACCTGCCCCGGGACGTCGGTGTCGACGTCGACCTGAAGACGTCGCTCGAGGATGCCCACCGCCCGCGCGGCGAGACGACGGCGGCGCTCGTCGCCGACCTCGTGGCCCGCGAAGGCGATCGCCGCCAGCTGCTGGTCACGAGCTTCGATCCGGCGGCGCTGCTGATCATGCGCGAGCGCGCGCCTGCGGTGCCGATCGGCCTGCTGACCTGGATCCGGTTCCCGCTCCGCAAGGCGATCCCGGCAGCCGTCCACCTCGGCGCCGACGTGATCGCCCCGCATGTCGAGTCGTTCGGCCTGCGCTCGGACACCCCACGGCGCGGCGAACGCGCGATCGCCGAATCGGTCCGTGCCGCGCATGACGCCGGGCTGCAGGTCGTGGCCTGGTGCCCCATTCGGGAGGAGCGCGACGAGCTCGTCGCCGCGGGCGTCGACTGCCTCGTGATCGACGACGTGCTCTAGAGGGTGATGACCACCTTGCCGCGTGCGTGTCCCAGCCTCATGTACCGGATGGCCTCGGGGACCTCACCCAGAGGGTACGTCCGGTCGAGGACCGGCGTGACCTTCCCGGCTTCGATGAGCTCCTTGAGGACGATCATGTCCTCGTGGTTCTCCTTGGTGACAAACGTGCCCAACTTCTGGCCCACGAACGGCGACAGCAAAAGCGCTCGGACCTGCCGATCGCTGCCTCCGAGCCACCGTCCATCGGTCTCCCCTCCGACGATGACGAGCGTCCCCTTCGCGGTGAGCGCGCCCCGCAGGCGTGACAGCGACGAGTTGCCGCCGATGTCGAGGATCAGGTCGTAACGCTGCTCCCCCGCGGCGAAGTCGTCCTGTGTGTAGTCGATGACTTGGTCGGCGCCGATGGATCGGACAACGTCCATCTTCGTCGTGCTGCACACGGCGGAGACTGCTGCGCCGAACGCCTTCGCCAGCTGCACCGCGTAGGTCCCTACGCCGCCCGACGCACCGATGATCAGCACCCGCTCCCCCGGGGCCACCTTGCCGTGGTCACGTAGGGCTTGCAAGGCGGTCGAACCGGAGACGGCGACGACCGCCGCCTGCTCGAAGGTGAGGTTCGCCGGCTTTGGCGCCAGCTTGTCCTCGAGTGCAAGCGCGTACTCGGCGAACGAGCCCTTGGCTATGCCGAACACTTCATCGCCAGGCCGGAATCTGGTCACGTCGTTGCCGACGGCCTCCACCACACCGGCAACGTCCGTGCCCGGAACGGCCGTCTTGGGCGCCCGGAACCCGTAGCCCGCGAGGCGTATCGGGTACGGCAGGCCAGCCATGACGTGCCAGACGCCCTGGTCGACGCCGGCGGCGCGCACACGCATGAGCACGTCGTCATCCCCGGCGACCGGCTTGTCGATGTCTCTGAGTTCCAAGACGTCGGCTGAGCCGTACACGTCCTGGACGATCGCCTGCATGGTCTCTCCTCTATCCACGCCTAGAACGACGACGGCCCGCTCGAAGGCGGGCCGTCGGGTACGTCTCCGGCGCAGCGCCGAAAGCGACCTAGATCGTCTGGACGTTGACCGCCTTGGGGCCCTTGTCGCCGGCTTCGGCGTCGTAAGAGACCTTGGCGCCCTCGGCCAGGGACTTGTAGCCCGAGCCGGTGATGCCCTCGTGGTGGACGAAGAGGTCCTTGCCAGCCTCATCAGGAGTGATGAAGCCGAAGCCCTTCTCGTCGCTGAACCACTTGACGGTTCCTGTTGCCATGTTGCTTCTCCCTCTGTGCTGCGAAACGCCGAGGGTGCTGTGAGGCAACGACTGCGGACGCTTGCACTGCTGGTGCCGGACTCGATGCCCGACGTGTGCGAGCAACTGTAGCGGCAATGGGCGCACCGGCGGGGTCACCGTTGTCAGCGCGTGAGCGTCGTCTACCGAGCGGCAATCGTCCGCGAGCCGGCGGGCGGTTCCGCGAGGCTCGCGCCAAACGTGCCACTGTGTAGGAGTCCTGAGTGGGCCAGGAAGGATTCGAGCCTAGGGTGCGCACGACAGCCGTTCATGATTCAGTCAGCTTTCCGAACGTAGGGTTCGCGGGATGACCGACACGGCCTCGGGATCGCCCATGCCCTCTGCGAGCCCGCAGCCCGTCGAGCCGACCCAGGCACCGGAGCCGTTCGACTACGAGAGCATCCCCGCCGGCTATTACGACGAGGTGTTCACGCGCGGTAGCGGGATGCAGAGCAAGTGGCACCATCTGAAGTTCGAGCGGGTCGCCCGCGAGCTCGAGGGCTCCCGGCGCGTGCTGGACGTCGGCTGTGGGCCGGGCACGCTGGCCGGGAACTTCGGCCGCGACCACGACTGGGTCGGGACCGATCTCTCTACGCGGCAGATCGACTACGCGCGGCGCACCTACGGCGATCGGGGCCCGCGCTTCTACAACGAGAGCCCCGCGGATGTGCCCACGGACGAGGGGCCGTTCGACGCCGTGACGATGATCGAGCTGATCGAGCACCTCGACCCGCAGCTCGTGGACGAGACGATCAGCGAGGCGCTCGAGCGCCTGCGGCCCGGTGGCAAACTGATCCTGACCACGCCGAACTTCCACAGCGCGTGGCCCCTGATGGAGGCGGCGATCAACCGCTTCGGAGACGTTTCCTACGCCTTCCAGCACATCAACAAGTTCAACTCGGGCCGCCTCGTCGAACTGCTTGCCAGCCATGGCCTGGAGCAGCCGCGGGCAGAGCCGTACCTGGGGCTCGCCCCGTTTGCGGCCGCGTTCGGCTGGCGCCTCGCGGATCGTGTCGCGGGGCTGGAGCGCGGGGTGCTCGAGAAGCGCATCGGGCTCCTGCTGCTCGGTAGTGCCGTCAAACCGGGGTAGCTGAACCAAGTGGTCGAGCTGGATCGCCGCACGGGCACGAGGTCCGACCGCATGCGGCTCCGCGGGATCGCCATCGCCGCGTCCGGCCCGGGCGCCCTCGTCGCAGGCCTCGCCATCGTCGCGCTGTTGGTCGGCGCGGCGGGCGACCTGCTTCTCGAGAAGGGAAGCGCGCCCGGCGCCCAGCCAGGGGTCAACGAGGTCGCCCTGTGGTGCCTGCGCGGCCTCGCCGCGGCGGGGCTCGTCGCCTTGCTCGGAGACCAATTCCGGCGGCGTCGCGGGCGGCGCGCCGGGGCGCTTCCCGCCGAGCCGGACCTCCCGCGCGAACCCGCCCGGCGCGACCTGCTGAGCGCGGCGATGATCGCCGTTGCCGTGGTGCTGCTGGCGCTGCTGCTGCCGATCCACTACATGGCGGCGAGGACCCACCCGACGACGATGTGGTGGAACCACTTCGGGTTCCTGGACAAGCGCTGGCTGACTTCGCTCTTCATGATCGCGACCGCAGGCTCGGCACTCGCGCTGGCCGTCGCGGCACGGATCGTTGCCACCGCCCTGCAGTCGCCGCCGTCGTGGCGTGGCTGGATGGCCGACGTGCTGCCCGCGCGTGGTGGCGAGGGCGAGTCCGCGGGCAGCGGACGGCGATGGCCGGCGACGACGCTCAAGCTGCTGAGCGCCGTCGCGATCGCCGCGTACTTCTTCGGGCCGCCCTGGCACCTGCCCGCGATCCCGATCGACTACCACGAGGCAGTGACGATGGGCGGCGTCCAGGCCGTGAGGACCGGCTGGCTTCCGTACATCGACGCCGCCGCGGTGCAGTACGGCCCCGGAGCGGAGCTGGCGAACGCCGCCTACGTCGGCGCAGTCGGCCCCGTCAGCGTCGACGGCCTCCGCGAGGTCACGCTGATCTTCCACCTGCTCGCGGCAACCATCTTCCTCGGGGCGCTCTTCCTGCGGGTGCGGTTGATCGTCGCCGTCGTCACCGCGCTTGCGGCGGCCACGATCTTCCCGACGCTGCAGACGTTCATCGCCGGCCCCGGGGGATCCGTCGACGGCTACTACTGGGGCTGGACGGACACGCTGCGCTACGCCGGGGTGTTCCTGGTGGCGATGGCGTTCCCGGCGCTCGTCGCCCGCATCGGCGCGGCGCCGGGGCGCGTCCGGTCGGTCGCCCTCGGGGCAGCGTGGGGACTCCTGTGCGTCGTCGCGCAGGAGAACCTGATCGGCGGCGCGCTCGTGCTCGGCATCCTCTCCGTGCTGTTCGTGGTCACCGCCACCTACGGGCGGCGGGCCATCCTGAGCGTGCTCGGGGGGATCGCGGCCGGTTTCGCCGTGGTGGCGATCCCGATGCTGGCCTTCTACGCGGCGCACGGCAGGCTCGGCCGCTTCCTCGAGCTGTACACGCTCGTGCCGCGCGCCGTCGCCGCGGGCTACAGCAATACGCCGTTCGAAAAACCCGAGTACGCGCGGCTGTTCCACGGGCTGCCGCTGCTGCTGGGCGTGCTGCTGCTCGCCGCCCTGCTGAGCGGCAGGCCGATCCGCGTAGCAACACGCTGGTCGCGGGAACGTGTTCTCGTCGTCTCCGCGCTCCTGGCAGCAGTCATCTGCCACCTCGGCGCGCTCACGCGCTCAGACGCGCCGCACCTGATCAACACCGAGCTCGCGCTGCCCGCCGCAGTCTGCCTCGCGGCGTTCTACCTGCCCGGCCTGATCGGAGCGCGCTCACGCGCGTCGCAGTGGATCGGCGGCCTCGCCATCGCGCTCACGGCGCTAGCGCTCCTGCCGGCGGCGCCCTGGTCGCAACCGAAGCTGGTCGCCGTGAAGCTGTGGCGCCCGTTGCATGCCCGCGTGGACCCTCCGCCTGTACGCCCGAAGCCCGCCGGCATCCCCGCCCACTCCGTCGCCGCTGCGCGGGTTGGCAACTCGACGGTCCGCCAGGAATTCTGCTGTACCAGGCACAAAGTGCCGATGGCGAAGTTCGTGCGCTTCATGGATCGCCTGCACGCGACCGTCGGCACCCGGCGCGTGCTCGTCGACGAAGCCCCGCTCATCACGCCCCCGGCGGTCTACTTCCTCGCCGACCTGCGCCCCGCCCCATTCCTACAGGACTACGGGACGATGGCGATCAACGGCGACATTCGAGACCAGTGGTACCGGTTCCTGGACTCCCATCTGGCGCAGACGCAGGCGGTCGTGACCACGAGCCTCAGTCGCTTCACGCCTCAAACCTGGCTGGCTGCGTTCCCGCGGCATCGCACCGTCACGCTGCGCATCGCCGGCGAGCGGGCGTACGTGCTGCTGCGCTGACCGCCGGTCGAATGCGGCCGCGAGTACCCGAATGGAGAACGCGACAACCGCGGCGTGTTGCCCAGAGGACCTCCGCGAATTGCAGGCGTTAACGGCGAGGCGCCGCCGGGGAAACCGGCGCCGATCCCGGCTCTCCGCGAAGCCGGGCAAGGCCAACCAAGGAGGGACAGCAGATGGCAGGTACAACGGCGGACCGTGGGAGCACGGGCGTCTCAGTCTCGCGGTCAGCCGGTTCACGACTGAGCACCGAGACCAAGCACTCAACGAAGACCAGCGAGATGTACGCCTTTGTCGCCGTGACGGTCGGCGTGCTCATCGCCGGACTGGTGACCAAGGCCGGCGACGGAAATGACGATCGCCTCGCCGCACGCGACACGTGGCTGATCGTCGCGATCTTGACCGTCGGCTACATGATCAGCCGCGGCCTCGCGAAGTCCGGCAGCCGCGACCCGTACTGGGACAACGGCTCGAATGAAGCACGGGGCGAGTCCGGGCGCTTCGATCGCTGACTTAGGGCCCGAACAGGCCCCCTGGCTGAGGCGAAGGCCCGCTGGCAACAGCGGGCCTTCGCGGTGTAACGAGTGAGGAGCGCCCACCGAACTAGATGGCCGCACCCCCGCAGCCCGCGGCCATCAACGTCCCGCCGATCGCGTTCGCCAGGATGGGGTTCCCTGACATCTCCGCAACGTTGAGCTGGAAGACCAACGTGCTGCAGAGCACGGCAGAGGGCGTGAACACGGGGCTGACGACCGGGCCCGGGACGACCGGCTTGGGAACGACGACGGGACCAGGGCCGAACGTCGCGGCGCTCGCGCTTGCCGCCGGGACAACGAAGGCGAGTGCGGCCGTGACGGCCGCCAGCGCGGCCAGGGGCTTGCGTTGAGACATGAAGGGCACAACCTCTCCTGAGTGCAGGACGGCCGGGGCCGCCGCCTGTCAATGGTTAACCGCGTGCTGTCCTCCAGCGCGGCCCCGTCGGTGAGGCTGTCGATGCTCCCGCGCCCGTGCGCCCCGCGCACTGTCCCGCGGGCTCATGGATGCTGGCAAAAGGGGCCTTGGGCTACTCGCTGGCGCGTCGCATCGGCAAGCGGGGGCGCCGAGCGGCGCGGACTGCCTTTGGCATGGGCCGGGAAGGATTCGAACCTTCGTCTGACGGATTATGAGTCCGCTGCTCTAACCGCTGAGCTACCGGCCCGTCAGTGATTGTGCCCGTCCGGGTGGTCGACGCGCACGAGGTCGTGCACGGGCAGTCCGTCGGGGTCCGCCCCGCAGAGCTCGAGGTGCTCGCGGCTGATCACCGCCGTGCCCGTGCGCCGGCCCTCCGCCAGGCGGTCGCGCCCTGCGGCGGAGCCCATATAGGCCCACACGACCCCCGGCGGATCGGCCATCAGCGCGGTCACGTCATGGCGGTCGTAGTTGAGCTCGCGCCTGTCGAGCGCGGCGAGCAGCACGTCGTCGACCGGCATGCAGATGCCGTGAACCACCGCGGACGGATCGGGATCGATGTCGAGAAATGCGACGAAGACGGCGGCCCGCTCGCCGGTCGCGGGATCGATGTAGCTCTTGTAGCCCGGCACCACGACGCGGTTGTCCATCGCCACGCCCCAGACGCGCCGGTGGCCGGCGAGCTGCGCCGGTTCGCCCGCTGCGAAACCGTCGGCGGCCAGCGAGCCGTAGCCGAACACGAACTCCTGCATCCGCTGGGACGCTACGCAGTGCGCAGCGTCACGTCGATGCGCTCCTCCACGCGCGTCCCTCCCACCTCGAACAGCCAGAAGTCGCGCTGCATCACCGGCACACTGACGTTGTAGACGGGCACCTCGCCGATCATGCCGCGCAGCCGACCGGCGTGAGCGTGGCCGTGCAGGACGAGGTCCGGGCGGTGGCGATCGATCGGCGGCGCGAGGCGCTCAGAGCCGAGGAACGTCTGGATCCCCTCCGGCTCGCCCTCCAGCGTGGACTGCACCGGCGAGTAGTGCAGGAGCACGACGCGCACGCCGCAGTGCGCGACCGCCTGCAGGCCACGGTCGATCGCCTCTGCCTCGCGCGTGGTCTCGGCGTAGACCTCGCGCAGCAGCGGCTCTCCGAAGTCGGGAAGCGAGGAACCGGGGAAGCCGCCGACGAACCCTTTGGTCCCGACGACGCCGACGTGAACGCCGTCGCACGTCTGCACGCTGAAGGCCTTGTCGAGGACCTCCACCCCACCCTCGGTCAGTACGCGCACGACCTCGTCGACACAGCCGTCGTGGTGGTCGTGGTTGCCGAGCACGGCGAGCACTGGCGTACCCGTCAGCGCCGCGGCCTCGACCACGATCGCCGCCTGTTCGGGATGACCGTGGGTCGTCAGATCGCCCGCGAGCAGGACCAGATCGCATTCGCCTTCGAGCGCGGCGAAGGACCGCAGGATTTCGTCGCGATTGTGAGGGCCGGCGTGCACGTCGCCGGCGCCGGCTATGCGAACGCACCCCTGGTCAGAGTCGGAGTCCACGCTGGACCGACTACCCACAACGGGGCCCGGGTAGTGCCGGGAAGGCAGATGCCAGAGCTCGACGTCCCGTTCAGCCGTATCGAGGAGACCCTCAAGCGCGTGGTCAGTGCGCTGGACGAGGCGGGGGTTCCGTTCGTCATCGGCGGCAGCCTGGCGAGCTGGGCGCGTGGCGGCCCGGACACGACGCACGATCTCGACGTCATGGTCTGCCCCGAGGACGCCCGCCGCGCCCAGCACGCGCTCGTGCGGGCGGGCATGCGCGCCGAGGATCCGCCAGAGACGTGGCTGCTGAAGGCCTGGGACGGCGACGTCCTGGTCGATCTCATCCACCACCCTTCCGGTTTGGTGGTCGACAACGAGCTACTGGCGCGCGCCGAGTCCGTCAGCGCCGCCGCAATGGACTTCAAGGTCATGGCGATCGAGGACGTCCTGTTCACGAAGCTCAGCGCGCTCAGCGAGCATTACCTGGACTTCACCTCGCTGCTGCAGATCTCGCGGGCCCTGCGCGAGCAGGTCGACTGGCGGCGGCTGCGCGAGCGCACCGCCGACTCCCCTTACGCGGCCGCCTACTTCTGCCTGCTCGAGGCGCTCGGCGTCCTTGGCGACGACGCCGCTACAGCCGCTGCGTGAGCCAGTTGTCGACCTCGGGCGGCGGCGAGCCGTCGAACTCGGCGTCGGCCGCGCGGCGCAGCAGATCCTCGGGCTGGGCGTCGACCTCGTCGCGCTTGAAGCTGAGGTAGGCGGCGACTGCAGCGGCCATCTGCAGCGCCGGGTCATCCGGGTCGATCGATCCCGCGGCCTCGGCGAAGATCTCGTCGGGGTGCTCGAGCGCGGTGACGGGCTCGTCGCGGTCCTCGAAGCGCTGCAGGAAGCTGCTCAGAGCGTCGTCGGAGGCCTCGTGATCGACGACATCGACGGCGCGGCGCGCGGCCTCGGCAAGGGTCAGGGTCTGGGGCTCGGTGGACATGGGACCGGCCTACCCGGCGGCGAGGCTCGGAGAACGGGCGGCGCGCGTCTGAACCGATCGGATACGGTCGCCTGGCTCGGTTCAGTGATCGGGGAGAAGGGTCGAGATGGACACGTCGTTGCACCGGTCCGGCAGCGCCGGCGGCAGTCTGCCCGCCAGCCCCTGGGACGCGTTCGGCCACGACGTGGCGACGGCCCTGCGGCCGAAGGTCGCCCAGATCACCGACGAGGTGCTGGCGGTGCTCATCGAGGCCGTGCCGCCGTTCGACGAATGGCTCGAGGGCTCGCGCAATTTGCGCCAGGGAGTCGAACAGGGCATGGACGGCTTTCTCGAGCTGATCGAGTCCGGCGACGAGGGGCTGCTTCCGCGCCGCGAGGTCTACTTCGACTTCGGCCGCGGCGAGCTGCGTGCGGGGCGCTCGATCGACGCCGTCCTGAACGCCTACCGCGTCGCCGCGCAGGCCACATGGCGGCTGATGGCCGAAGCCGGCCATGCGGCCGGACTCGACCCGACGACGCTCTACCGGCTGGCCGAGGCGGTCATGGCCTACATGAACCGCATGTCGGCGGCGACTGAGGAGGGCTTCGCCTACGAGCGCTCGATCATGGTCGGCGAGCAGCGCGACCGCCGCCGCCGGCTCGTCGAGCTGTTGCTGCGCGACCCGCCGTGCCCGGCGGCCGAGCTCGAGAGCGACGCCGCAGCGGTCGGCTGGCGGGTCGCCCCCACGCTCGCCGTCCTCGCCTTCCCGGACGAACGCGTCTCGCGCATGGCGGCGCGCCTGCCGGCCGACGCCCTCGTCGCGCGCGTCGGAGCGATGGGCTACGCCGTCATCCCCGACCCGGACGCGCCCGGCCGGCTGCAGGCGATCGAGCACGCGATGTCCGCCGTGCCCGCGGCGCTTGGGCCCGCGGTCGCCCCGGCGCAGGCGGCCGTATCGGCCCAGCAGGCACGGCTGGCGCTGAAGCTGCCCGAGGCGCTCGACGGGCTCGTGCTCGTCTCCAGGCGCCGCGTGGACCTCCTCCTGCTGCAGGAGCCCGCGCTCGCGGCGAGCCTTGCCGAAGACGTCCTGGGCCCGCTCTCCGTCCTCCCGGCAGCGGCCCGCGATCGCCTGCTCGAGACGCTCGGCGCCTGGCTGCGTCACCAGGGCGAGGTGAGGCCGGTCGCCGAGGAACTCCACGTCCACGTACAGACGGTGCGCTACCGCGTGGCGCAGCTGCGCGAGCTCCTCGGCGACCGTATGGCCTCACCCGAAGGGCGGCTCGAGCTCGAGCTCGCCCTCCGGGTCCTGGCGCTCGGTTAGCCGATCACCGAGCGCACGAGCGGCGCGTAGCCCGAGCTTTGCCCGAGGCGGTTGGGGTGGTAGCTGTCCGACGTCGGGTTCGACAGGCCGTTCAGCCACTCCGTGCTCGAGCACACCGCATGACCGGTGAACCCTGGGATGGCGTCCTTGAACGTGAACCCGTGCGCCGTCGCGCGTGTCCTCGTCACGTCGCGCAGGAGATCCGCGGTCGCGTTCATCTTCGTCATCTCGTCGGTGCTGAAGAACGTCCCGGCGTTGCAGTCGACGCCCATGAACAGCCGCGGGTACCCGAGCACGACGACGGTCGCACTGGCGGAGCGGCTGCGGATCGCGTTGTAGACGGTGTCGAGCCGCCCGGGCAGCGTGTTGCTGATGAAGTTCCGCGCGTTGGTGATGTTGCTGTCGCACGACCACGGCCACGGCAGCGCGCACTGGGTGACCACGCTGGAGAAGCCGGCGTCGTTGCCGCCGATCGTGATCGTCACGATGTTCGTCGACGAGTTGACGGCCGAGACCTGGTTGTTCATCACGTCGGCCGTCTGCGCGCCGCTGCAGGCGACGAAGTTCAGGCTCGTGTTCGGACGCGCCTGGGCGACCAGGTAGGGGTACGCGTAGATGCTGCGCTGACAGGTCGAGTCCAGCGTGTACGAGCGCGTGCCGGTGCCCGACGAGTACGAGTCGCCGAGAGCGACGTAGTTGTCGGCGACCGCTGTCGCGGTGAACGCGAGCAGCAGGAAGACAACGGCGAGCAACGGCGTGAGCCGCCGAGAGACAGAATGCATGGAGCCTCCTCCTTGGGGTGGCCGGCCCCTCCCGTCTTGCGACGCTAATCCACCTGGGCGCGTGCCGATCCTGCGTCAGGCAAGAACTTCGCGCCGCACCGTTGTGCGATCAGCCAATCGCCGAGCGCATCCGGCGACCCTTGCTCGCGTACCCTGGGTATATGCCCGAAGCACATACCTCAGGTGTCGCGACTCGCCTTGGGGCGCTGGCCCTGACGCTCAGCGACCGCATCAGGGAGGCAACCGAGACGGCGACGGGGATGGCGGGCGGTCTCCCGGCCGCGTTGGTATCGCTTCGGGAGTGGGCGGACGGCACCTCGGTGGACGTGCTGGCCGAGGCGATGCGCGTCTCGCACTCCCGCGCGGTGCGGGTAATCGACCGTCTCGAAGCAGACGGCCTGGCCCGCCGCGAGTCAGATCCTTCGGACGGGCGCCGTACGCTGGTGTGGCTGGAGCCGGCCGGTCACGATCTGGCCGAACGGGCGCTCGACGCCCGTTCGCGCGTCCTGTTGTCCGCGCTCGCGGAGCTCGACGCTGCAGACGTGCGCGACCTCGAGCGGCTGCTCGGGGCGCTGCTTGAAGCGACGACCGTCGACGTGCGGGCGGCGAGGGCGACGTGCCGGCTCTGCGACGCGCACGCGTGCGGGCATTACACAGGGACCTGCCCGGTGACCCGGGCCGCCGATCGATGGAGAGCACCGGCGTGACCCGCGTTCGTGGCGCGGCGCTATCGCGCGTCGCGACTGTATTCGGCCTTGCCGCGGTTGCACCGCTGTTCTTCAGCCCGGGAGGCGACGTCCTCAACAACATGGTCCTGGCCGCCGGCTACGTGGTGATGGCGCTCGGGCTCAACATCATCGTGGGCTTCGCCGGGCTGCTCGACCTCGGCTACGTTGCCTTCTTCGCGATCGGCGCGTACACCGCCGCCTATTTCGGGTCGAGCTTCTGGGCCAACGCCGGGTCGGCCGGCCGCGGCATAGCCATCCTGGTCGGCGACTCCGTGGCCGGCAGGCCCGGCATCCATGTCAACTTCCTGCTCATCCTCGCGCTTGCAGTCGCGACGACGGCCGTCGCCGGGACGCTGATCGGCGTACCAACGCTGCGGCTCCGCGGCGACTACATCGCGGTCGTGACGCTCGCCTTCGGCGAGATCATCGGCCAGATCGCGTCCAACGGCCGCAGCATCGAGCTCTTCGGCGGCACGCTCACCCCCGGCCCGATCGGCATCGGCCCCATCGACCCCATCGAGCTGCCTTTGATCGGTCGCCTCGGGCGAGCGGTGGACCTACGCCCGTGGTACTGGTTCGCGCTCGCGCTCGTTGCGCTCGCGCTCGTCGTGAACGTCAACCTGCGCGGCTCGCGCGTCGGCCGGGCGTGGGTCGCGATGCGCGACGACGAGTCGGCCGCCGCCTGCGCCGGGATCCCCATCGTCCGCACGAAGCTCCTGGCGTATGGCACGGGCGCCGCGTTCGGCGGCGTCTCGGGCGCGTTCTTCGCCTCGTATCTGGGCTTCGTCAACGCGGCGCAGTTCGAGTTCTCCTTCTCGATCTTCATCCTCGCGATGGTCGTGCTTGGCGGCCTCGGATCGATTTCGGGCGTCGTCGTCGGCGCGATCTTCCTCTCGGTGGCCAACAACTACCTGTTGCCCGACGTCCTGTTCGCCCTTCCAGGCAAGCTGGGCCTGGCGTTCGACCTGTCGGCGATCAGCTCCGGCATCTACGGCGCGATCCTCGTGGTGGTGATGCTCCTCCGACCACACGGGCTCGCGCCCGGCCCGCGGACCATGGAACGAAAGGCCACGCTGAATGCGATGACGCCCGCCGAGGACCGCAGGGACGACGTGGTCGCGTCCAGTCCCCAGCGTGGAGGCGGCGACGACGCGGCAGTCGCTGTTGCGAGGGCAAAGTCCGCCGAGGCGATCCGCGGCGCGGTACGTGCCGCCTACGCGCGGGACGCCGGGCCGCCGTTGCGGCGCTGCCTCGCGTGCGGTGTCGAGTCGCACACGTCTTTCGAGCACTGTCCGGCGTGCCGGACGTCCTACTTCGAGCGCCCGCCGCGGCTCTCGGGTCGTGCGCGCCTCGCGCTTGTCGCGTTCGCGGCGGTTGCGCTCGTTGCGATCGTGCCGCGCATTGTCGAGTCCACGCAGGAACGCGCGGCCGCGGACCGGGCGGCGGAGCGGGAACAGCTCGCGCGCGAGCGCGCCCGCCTGCTCGTCGAGCAGCGCCCTCACCGGGGTCGCGGCTCGACGCGTGAGGACCTTCACACCGGGCACGCCGACCGCTTGGCGGCGCGGCGCGCGCTCGTCCGCGACGCCGAGCGCGCGATAACGCGGGACGCCCGTGCGCGCGTCGCCTCGGGCACGCCCTCGGTACGCGTCGCGCGCACGACCGAGTGCGGGCCGCTCCGGCACGACCTCCCCCGCGACGAGATCGACCTCTCGAAGCCGATCGGGCGCTACGACTGCGTTGCTGTCACCCAGGACGTGCGCCAGCGCGGAAAGGTCGTTGCGAAGTTCGGGTTGCCGTTCGTCGCGGCGATTGAGTTCCGGCGCGGCCGCTTCACGTGGTGCAAGAACAACCCCGCGCCGAGCGAGCGCGGCGAATCGCTCGCGTTCGTACGGCTGAAGCCGGCATGCCTCGGACTTCCGCCCGACGCCAAGCCGCTCGGCAACGGCTACGTGATGCCGGACGACTGAGGGACCGCATCGTCCGAGCTGTTACCGCTGACAGTGGTCGCTTGCTCTGACCGCGGGAACTACGAGACCTTCGCGACCGCGGCCTTCAGCTCGTCCACACTGAGCGCGCCCTCGAAGCGGTCGGTGATGCGCCCGGTGCGGTCGATGACGAAGATCCACGGCTCGGTCTGGAGGCCGTAGGTGGCCAGCTGCGGGCGCAGTCCCTTGTTGGGGTTGTTGTCCACGTAGATCTCGTTGTGGATGAAGGCGACGTCGGCCTTCGTCTCGGACTTGACCTGCTCGGCGACGTCGACCACCGGGCCGCAGACGCGGCTCTGGCACAGCTGCGGCGTGGCGAAGAT
>JAWVFZ010000405.1:0-2737 GCA_033855555.1 Solirubrobacteraceae bacterium | reverse complement strand
CAGCACCCGCCGACCCTGCTGGCGGCCGCTGCCGGCGTGATGGTCGCGGCGTCGCTGGCGGGCGTCTCGGCTCAGGTTCGCCGGGCGGCGCTGATCGGCGTGCCGATCGCCATCGTGATCGCCCTTGTCAACCCGCTTGTCTCCCAGAACGGCGAGACGGTGATCTTCCGGCTGGGCCAGTTGTTCGGACACAACTTCGACGTCACGCTCGAGGCCGTGCTGTTCGGACTGGTCGCCGGGCTGCGGGTGATCGTGCTGATCGCCGCATTCGGGCTCTTCAACGCGGTCGTCGACCCCGACGAACTGCTGCGCGCGGTGCGGCGCGTGTCCTACCGCTCGGCGTTGACGGCGTCGCTCGCGATCCGGCTCGTGCCGGTGCTGGTGCGCGACGCGATGAGGATGAACGACGCGGCACGCTGCCGGGCGCGGCCCGCTCCGCGCAGGGCCGTCGCCCGCGCGGCGCTTGGCAGCGCGCTCGACCGGTCGGTCGACGTGGCCGCGGCGCTCGAGCTGCGCGGCTACGGGTCTGCACAGAGGCCGGCGCGCGTTCGCCGGCCGTGGTCGCGCCACGACGGACGCGTGGCGGTCGCGGCAGGGCTGATCGTCGCCCTGGTGGTGGTCATGCGCGCCGCGGGGGTGGGCGAATTCGAGCCGTATCCGAGCCCGGTGATGAGCATGGGGCCTGCCGACGTGGCACTGGCCCTTGCGCTCGTGGCGGCCGGGGCGCTTCCCTTCGCCGGCGCCGGCGCCCGCCTGGGGGTGGCGCGTGGCTGAGCCGGTCCTGCGCGCGGAGGGCTTCGGCTACCGCTATCCCGAGCGGGTCGAACCGGCCCTGAACGATGTGACGCTCGAGCTGCCGGCGGGCTCGTTCACCGTGCTGGCCGGCCGCTCGGCGTCGGGCAAGTCGACATTGCTGCGCGCCGCCAGCGGGCTCGTGCCGCACTTCCACGGCGGCGAGGCCTGGGGATTCCTGTCGGTCGGCGGCCTCAGCGTTCAGGAGCACGAGCCGGGTGACATCGCGCAGGTGGCCGGCACGGTGCTGCAGGAGCCCGAGGCGCAGCTGGTCATGAACTCGGTCGGCGCCGAGATCGCGCTGGCGCTGGAGCATCGCGGCGCCGCTCCCGGCGCGGTTGCGCGCGCAGTCGAGGAGGTCGCGCTGGCGCTGGGCGTCGAACGGCTGCTGGACCGGCGCCTGGACACGCTCTCGGGCGGCGAACTGCAGCGCGTTGCGCTTGCCGCGGCCCTCGCGCACCGGCCCGAGCTGCTGGTGCTGGACGAGCCGACGTCGCAGCTCGACCCGGTCGCCGGCGACGAGCTGATCTGGCTGCTGCGGCGGCTGAACGAGGAATGGGGCACCGCGGTGCTGATGGCCGAGCACCGCCTTGAGCGCTGCCTGCCGGCGGCCGATCGCGTGATCGCGATGGAGAACGGCCGCGTGGCCTGCAACGCCGCGCCGGGCGAGTTTCTCGACTGGACGATGGAGCACGACCCCGCCTTGGCGACGCCCGCAGCCACGCTCTTCGGCCGCGCCGGGCTGCGCCCGCTCCCCGTGTCCGTGAAGGCGGCCCGCGACTCGCTGGCCGCGGTCGGGCTCACGCCGGCACCGCACTCACAGCCTGAGCCGCCGCCGCGCCGCCGCGATCCGGTGCTGCGGGCGTCCGGCCTGTGGTACGAGGTCAAGGACGGTCCGGCCGTGCTCAGCGACCTCGAGCTGGCGCTGTACCCGGGGGAGACCGTCGCGTTGATGGGCCGCAACGGGGCGGGCAAGAGCACGCTGCTGCGGCTGGCGAAGGGACTGATCGAGCCGACGCGCGGGCGGATCGAGCATCGTGGCGACATCGCGCTGCTCCTGCAGAACCCGGGCGACTACCTGGTGCACGAGCACGCTGGCGACGAGGTCGGCGCCGAAGGCCTTGCGACCGCCGGGCTGAGCGAGCGTGCAAGCGTGCATCCGCGCGACCTGTCCGGCGGCGAGCGCCAGCGGCTCGCGCTCGAGATCGTGCTCGACGGCGTCGAGCCCGCGGTGGTCTGCCTGGACGAGCCGACACGCGGCATGGACCGGCCGCGCAAGGACGCGCTCGCGGAACGCCTTCGCTCGCTGGCCGCGAACGGCGCGTCGGTGATCGTCGCGACCCACGACACCGAGTTCGCCGCGCGGCTGGCGCAGCGCGTGGTCCTGATGGGACAGGGCGTCGTCATCGCCGACGCTCCCACGCACGAGGTGCTCGGCGGCGGCTGGCAGTTCGCGACAGACACCGCACGCGTGCTCGGCGAGGACTCGGGCGCACTCACGCCCGAGGACGGCGCGGCGCTTCTGGAACGGGAGCTGGTGCGATGACCTGGCAGCTCGGATCGGTGCTGATCCTGTCGGTGGCGCTTGCTGTGGGCTTCGCCTGGTACGAGCGCTCGCGGCCGCCCGCTCGCGTGCTCGCGCTGGTCGCGGCGCTGGCGGCGCTGGCGGCGATCGGCCGCGTGGCCTTTGCCGCGTTCCCGAACGTCAAGCCCACCAGCGACATCGTCCTGTTCTCGGGCTACACGCTGGGCGGGCCGGCGGGATTCGCCGTCGGCGCCCTTGCCGCGCTCGTCTCGAATGTGTTCCTCGGCCAGGGCCCGTGGACTCCGTGGCAGATGGCGTCGTGGGGAATCGTCGGCCTGGGGGGCGCCGCGCTGGGCCGCGTGATGCGCGGACGTGAGCCGGGGCGGCTGTTCCTGGCCGTCGCCTGCGGCTTCGCCGGTC
>JAWVFZ010000404.1:0-2598 GCA_033855555.1 Solirubrobacteraceae bacterium | reverse complement strand
ATCGACATGAGCGTCCGGATCCAGGGCGGTCCGGTGCTCCGCGGCTCCGCGGTCCGGTCGCCGACTCCGGGCTTCCACAAGGTCGACATCCCCATGACCCAGCCGGTTCCGGGCCCGGGGCCGTTTCGCATGGCCGACCTGTGCCTGACCCCGCACAGCAGCACAGGCCAGATCTTCATCTGGGGCCGTACCCAGCTGGACAACACCTCCAAGCCGATCGAGATCGGCAAGCAGACGTTCGCGAACCGCCCGGCGCTCTGGTTCCTGCCGCTCGCGCACGAGCGGCGCTCGATCCTCAGCCAGCTGGGACCGATCTTCGAGCGGGCCTCGCTGTTCCGGCCCGGCTTCGTCGGCCCGTGGACGTTCTGGCTCGTGATGTTCGGCGCGATGCCGCTGCTGGTCTACGCGGGTATCCGGCTCGTCGCCACCGCGCAGATGCTGCGGCCCAAGCGCTTCGGTGTGCCGGTGCGGGTCTTCGCGATTGCCTTTGCGCTGGCGGCGATGTGGGCGCTGGTCACGCCGGCGTTCGAGGCTCCCGACGAGTCCGAGCACATGGCCGCCGTGCAATACCTCGGCGAGACCGGGCGCGCCGTCGACGCGGCTCAGGGCAAGCGCGCCCCCTGGGCGACCCAGGAGGCGTGGGCGATCGACCAGACGCGCGAGCTGAGCACGATCGAGCGCTCGGACGTCAAGGCCCCCTGGCTCAAGGCCTACGAGACCGAATGGGAGTTCGGATCACACAACCTGCCCAAGGACAACGGCGGCGGCTTTCACCCGGTCACCTCGGCGCACACGCCGGCGTACTACGCACTGCTGCTGCCGGCGTACTTCGCGACGCGCGACTCGTCGCCGTTCACCCAGCTGCTCGCCATGCGGCTCACCTCGGCGCTGATGGGCGCGGCGATTGCACTGCTGGTCACGCTCGTGATCCTCGAGCTGCTGCCGGGCCGCACCGCGCTTGCTGCGGCGGGCGGGCTGATGGTCGCGTTCCTGCCGCAGTTCGGCTTCATCTCGGGAGCCGTCAACAACGACAACGGCGTGAACCTGGGCGCCGCGCTGATCGTCTACCTGCTCATACGGGCGCTGCGAAGAGGGTGGACGGTGCCGGTCGCCGTGGCCTTGGGCTTCGCGCTCGTCGTCACGCCGTTGCTCAAGGGCACGGGCTATGAGCTCTACCCGCCGGCGATCATCGCGCTGGTCGGCCTGGTCCTGCGCAGGCACGGTCGCCGCGACCTTGCCCTGCTGGCGCTCGCCGCGGTGAGCTTCATCGTCTTCTTCGTGGGCTGGGAGCAGCTCAGCACCGTGTTCCACCGCCCGACGTTCGCAACCCCGGGTGGCGGGACGCCGGGTGTGAGCTTCGGCGCCCGCGAGCACCTGAAGGCGTACGCGGTGTGGCTCTGGCAGGTGATGGTGCCGTTCAAGTTCGGGTTCATGCAGGACTTCACCCTCGTGCACTGGCCGTTCTTCAACATCTATGTGATGCGCGGCTTCGCCGGGTTCGGCTGGTACGCGATCTTCTTCCCGAAATGGGTCTACGGCGTGATCGTCGCGGTGATGGGCATCGTGCTTGCCGGCGGCATCTCGCTGCTGTGGCGCGAGCGTGCCGGGGCGCTGCGCCGCTATCTGCCGGAGATCCTGTTCCTGGCGTCGCTGCCCATCGTGGTCGTGGCGGCCGTCGAGGCGGCGTACTTCACGCTCGCGATCCCCACGGACGGCGTCGCCGAGCAGGGCCGCTACGCGTTCCCGGCGATCACCGCGCTGGCGGCGGTCGTCATCGCCGGCTGCGTCGGCCTGGGCGGGCGCAAGCGCGCGCTGCCGCTGGCCGCGGCGCTCGTCGCCGGCCTGGCGGTGATGACCGTCGCAGGGCAGTTCCTGACGTTCTCGACGTTCTATTCGTAGGTTGCACGGGGTGCGCCCCCGTCTACGGCCCCTGACCGTCGTCCCGTTCGCCGTCTTCGGGCTCGCGTGGCTGGTGGTCGCGCACTACGGGCTGATGATCCACTCGATCCAGCCCGACGAGGTCATCCCGGTCGCCGGGAGCCGCCACGTGCTCGAGGATCCGCTCTCCGCGCTCGGCTCGGGCGCGCAGCTCTCGGGCCGTGGCCTCGAGCGCACGCTGGCCATCGTGTTCGCGTTCGTGCAGTGGGTGCTGGGGTCCACGGCGTCGGCGTTCAAGGCCCAGCACGTGCTGTCAGCGGGCTCGTTCGCCGCCGCGGTCCTCGTCGTCTGGGCCTGGGGGCGCCGGCTCGGGCTGGCCTCCTGGCAGGCCGTGGTCGCGGGCGCGCTGTCGGTGTGCGTGCCGTGGCTCGTGCTCGGCACGTCGTTCCTGAACTCCGCGCCGGCCTACTCGCTGACCACGCTTGCGCTCTATGCGATGTGGCGGGCGATCGTCGAGCCCGGGCTGTGGCGCGACGTCATCGCGCTCGCCGCGCTGCTCGTGCTCGGCCTGACGCGCGTGGGCAACATCCCGATCGCGGCCGCGTTCCCCTTCGGCATCGTCGTCTACGCGCTGCACGACCGGCTGCCGGGCGTCGGCGTGGGCCGGGCACTGCGCGGCCTCCCGGCGCGGGTCTGGCGAGAGCACCCGCTGCTGGTCGC
>JAWVFZ010000403.1:0-7108 GCA_033855555.1 Solirubrobacteraceae bacterium | reverse complement strand
CCCCCCGGCAGTCGCGGGCCCGGCTGCGGGCAGGACTAAGGCGTGGGCGGCTGCGGGTCCTGAGACTGTGGCTGCGGGTCCGGCGGCGGGGGGTTGTCGGCGGTCGGCGGCGGCGGCGTGGCGTCGTCTGACGGGGGCGGGGCCTCGGAGGTCGTCGTCGGCTGCGGCTGGGGTTGGGGCTGCGGCTGAGGCTGAGGCTGAGTCGTGGTGGTGTTCGGCGTCGGCGTCGTGGCCGTCGGCGGCAGCGTGGTGGCGTCGGACTCCTGCTGGGGCGCGGCAGGCAGCGACGCGGGAGTCGTCGTCGTCGGCGTCGTGGTCGTCACCGTGGCCGGGGTGCCGAGCTTGGTCGGGCCCGGCTTGGGCTTGGCGGCGCGACGGGGCTTGTGCGGCTCGGCCGGCGCTTCGACGGGCTGCGGCACGCTGGCAAGGATCCGCGGCGCCGGGCTGGTCGCCGGGCGCACCGGCGTCAGGGCGACGGGGGCATGCAGGACGCGGCGGTGCTGGGAGTGGTCGACCTCGACGGCGCCGGCGCCGACGATCGCCACTGCCGCGAGTCCGGCGACGGCCTTGGAGGCGACCGCGCCGACACCGGCCGTCAGTGCGCTGCCGGCACCCGCCGCGCCCGCGGCGGCGCCGCCGGCACCGGCCGTCGCGCCCGCGGCGCCACTGGCGCTCGCGGTGGTGCCGACCTGGGCCAGCAGGAACTTCTTGAGCATGATGAGCGGCCCCACGGGGAAGACGGCCGCAAGCGCCTTGTTGGTCTTCTTGAGGTGGTCGCGGAAGGCGGCGCAGCTCTCGCAGCTGCGGACGTGGCGGCGCGCCGGCGGGCTGATCTTGTGCAGCCCTTCGGCGACCTCGCCCAGCTCCTCGCGGACCTCGCCGCAGGTCATCGCGCGCGCCTCGGCGGCCTCGGCGAGCGACACGCGCGCCCGCACCAGCAGCGACTTGACCGACGGCACGGTGGTCTCCATCGCCTCGGAGATCTGCTCGTAGGACAGGGCGTCGATCTCGCGGAGCAGCAGCGCGGTGCGCTGGGTCTCGGGGAGCGTCTTGACGTCCTCCAGCAGCTCGCGGAACGCCTCGCGGCCCTGCACCTTCTCGGCGGTCGTCTTGCCCTGGTCGGCGAAGTGGACGTCCATCGAGTCGACGCCGATCGCCTGCTGGCGGCGAAGGTGGTTGAGCGAGCGGTTACGCGCGATCCGGTACAGCCAGGGGCGCACGTTGATCGTCCGGTCGTCGGAGAGCATCGCGTTGAAGGCCGCCGCGAAGACCTCCTGCAGCACGTCCTCGGCGTCCTCGCGCGAGCCGAGCATGTGGCGGCAGAACGCAAGCAACCGCGACTGGTAGCGGGCGACCAGCGCCTCGTAGGCGGCCTGGTTGCCCTTGCGGGTCAGCGCGACCAGCCGCTCGTCGCCCTGCAGGCGCAGCAGCGGTGTCGGCCCTCGTACGCCGAGGGGGAGCTGTTCGAGTGTTGAGACTTCCACGCGGGTGTGGGGAAGGAGTGCCTCCGACCTCGGTCCCTACAACCCCAGGGTAGCGTCGGAGTTGTGGGTCCGATGCCCGGGGTGGGAGTCGAACCCACACTGAGCGGGGCTTAAATCCGCTGCCTCTTCCAGTTGGGCTACCCGGGCGCATCGTGGATCGTAGGGTCTGCGCCACGGGCGATCTGGCGATTCGCGTGCAGCCCCAGGGCCAAGCGCACCGAGATCGCGGGCGAGGATGACCCGACGCACCGGGTTTCGAAGCGATCTTCGCAGCGGCATGCGCAAGATCGCGCGCTCGCGAGCGTTGCTGCTGGTGGGTTCAACTTTGACGACGCGGAAAGCGGCTTGGTAGCGTCGCCCGCCGTCGCACCGGATTTGGGAGAAGCCGGTGGACGGGGCCGTGGTCCGCAGGGGAGAGAGACAGTTGCGCAACTCGAGAGGAGTCGGGAGGGTCGTCGCGGCAGCCGCGTTGGTGCTCGCCGTGGCGGCGGTTGCCGTCGTGCTCCTCAAGCCGGGCGGACCGGACTACACCGTCCACGCGCGCTTCCAGAACGCCTCGCAGCTCGTCAAGGGCAACCTCGTCCAGGTCGCCGGCGCGGCCGTGGGGAAGGTCACGAACATCGACCTCACCGACGACGGGCAGGCCGACGTCACGCTGCGCATCACCGACTCAACCTATGCGCCGCTGCGCCAGGGGACCAAGGCGGTCGTCCGCCAGGCGTCGCTCTCCGGCGTGGCCAACCGCTACGTCGATCTCCAGCTCCCCGACGGCACGCATTCCCAGAAGATCGAGTCCGGCGGCGTCATCGGCCAGGCCGACACGACGACCGCGGTCGATCTCGATCAGCTGTTCAACACGTTCGACCCCAAGACCCGGCGCGCGCTCAGCGGAGTCATCCGCGGCTACGCGACGTCCTACGGCGGGCGCGGCGCCGCGGCCAGCGAGGGCTTCAAGTACCTCAACCCGAGCCTTGCGACGTCCTCGCGGCTGTTCCGCGAGCTCAACTACGACACGCCGCTCTTCCGCCGCTTCGTCGTGGCGAGCTCGAAGCTCGTGACCGATGTCGGCTCACGGCGCGACGACCTCGCGGGCCTCGTCGACCACCTCGCCACGACCACCGGCGCGATCGGCCGCCAGAAGACCGCGCTGGCCGACGCGCTCGCGCAGCTGCCGCCGTTCATGCGCCGCGCGAACTCGACCTTCGTGAACCTGCGCGCGACGCTGGACGATCTCAAGCCGCTCGTCGACGAGTCCAAGCCGGTCGCGCCGAAGCTGCGCCGTTTCATCGCGCAGCTGCGGCCGCTCGCCCGCGACGCCCGTCCGACGGTGCACGACCTCGCGGCGATCATCAAGAAGGGCGGGCCGAACAACGACCTGATCGAGCTGACCAAGTCGACGGTTCCCCTGCGCGACATCGCGGTCGGCCCTGTCACGCGCAACGGCAAGCAGCGCGACGGCGCGCTGCCGGCCTCGGCCAAGGCGCTCGAGGGCGCCGTCCCCGAGATCTCCTACGCGCGGCCCTACGCGGTCGACCTGACGGGCTGGTTCGACGACTTCAGCCACTCGGGCGTCTACGACGCGCTGGGCGGCGCGAGCCGAGCGGCCCCGCACGCCAACGCCTTCGCGCTGGTCAACGGGGTGCTGACGCCGATCCCGCCGCAGCTGCGCCAGCAGGCGTTCGAGACGCTCGCCACGCTCGGCCAGCGCGATCGCTGCCCCGGCGCGATCGAGCGTGGAGCGGTCTGGAAGCCGAGCCCCGACTACCCGTGCAGTGAGAGCCAGGTGCCATCCGGACCATGAGGCGCGCCTTCGGAATCCTCGCCGCGACGCTCGTGGCCGGCAGCCTCTGGGTCGTGCTCGGCGGCGCCGGCAACGGGCCCCACCAGCACCGCTACTGGGTGGAGCTCGACAACGCCTTCGGCCTGATCCAGGGCGGCGATTTGAAGGTCGCCGGCGTGCGCGCGGGCAAGCTCACCGAGCTCAAGCTCGACCGCAAGACCAACCGCGCCCTGGTGGGCATCGAGGTGACCCAGACCGGCTTCGGCGACCTGCGCGCCGACACGCACTGCGACGTGCGCCCGCAGTCGCTGATCGGCGAGTACTTCGTGGACTGCCAGCCGGGGACCTCGCCGCGGCGCCTGGCCCCGGATGCCGTGATCCCGGTCAGCCAGACGTCGTCGACCGTCGCCCCGGACCTCGTCAACAACGTCCTGCGCAAGCCCTACCGCGAACGCTTCAGCATCATCCTCAACGAGCTCGGCGCCGCCGTCGCGGGCAACGGCCAGAACCTCAACGACGCGATCCGCCGTGCGAGCCCCGCGCTGCGCGAGACCGACCGCGTCCTGGGCATCCTCGCCAACCAGAACAAGGTGCTCGGCGACCTGGTCTCCAACGGCGACCAGGTCATCAACGATCTCGCCGGCAACAAGCACAACGTCCAGCGCTGGATCACCGAGGCGCGCGACACCGCCAAGGCCTCGGCCGAGCGCAGCACCGCGCTCGCGGCGGGCTTCCGCAAGCTCCCGGGCTTCCTCGAGCAGCTGCGCCCGACGATGGCCGCTCTCGGCGCGGCCGCCGACCAGCAGACGCCGGCGCTTCAGAAGCTGAGCGCCTCCTCGGGCCAGCTCGAGAAGCTGTTCAAGAACCTCGGCCCGTTCGCGCAGGCCAGCCGTCCCGCGTTCCGCGCGCTGGGCGATGCATCGAAGACCGGCGACCGCGCCGTGAAGGCCGCGGGTCCCGTCGTCAGCCAACTGAACACGTTCTCCGGCGGCGCGCCGGAGCTCGGCAAGAACCTCGCGATCATCCTCGAGCACCTCGACAGCCGCGACCACGCCGTCGAGAAGGACCCGCGCTCGCCCGGCGGCCAGGGCTACACCGGCCTCGAGGCGCTGCTCGAGTACGTCTACGACCAGGTGATGTCGGTCAACGTGTACGACGCCAACGTGCACGTGCTGAAGGTCGCCCTGCAGGCCGGCGGCGATTGCGCCGACTACGCCGGGATCAAGGAGGCCAAGCAGTACGGCAAGGAGTGCGGCGCCGCGCTGGGGCCGACGCTGGCCGGGCTCACGGACGCCGATGCCACCAGGCCTCCGGGCGCGACCGACGACACGGCAACAGCGCGCCGGAACCGGCGCATCGACGGCGACCCCTCGACGCAGCTCGCGCCCTCCGCGCCGCCCGCGCCCGCGGCGCCGACCGACGGCAGCACGCCGAGCGTCCCCAATGTCCAGGCCCCGGCTCTGCCGCCGTCCGGTGGCGGCCCGCTCGACATCCCGAAGATCCTCCCCGGCCAGTCCAACGGCCCGGCGCTGCCGAAGATCGGCGGCGGGCTGTCCGCGAAGCCCGTCAGCGACCAGCGCACGCAGGGCGCCCTCCTCGACTACCTCCTGGGGAACTGAGCGAATGGGCCGCCGCAGTCCTGCCGCCTCGATTGCCGCCAACCCGGTGTTGGTCGGCGCCGTCACGACGCTGGTCGTGATCGTCGCCGTGTTCCTGGCCTACAACGCCAACAACGGGCTGCCGTTCGTGCCCACGCGTTCGCTGCGCGTGCACATCGCCAACGGCGCCGAGCTGGTGCCCGGCAACGAGGTCCGCTCGGGCGGCTTCCGCATCGGCGTCGTGGACGAGATGAAGCCGGTGCGCCTGGCCAACGGCCGCATCGGCGCCGAGCTGCACCTCAAGCTGGACAAGAAGATCGGCGCCGTCCCGGCGGACACGACGGTGACGATCAGGCCGCGCTCGGCGCTCGGGCTGAAGTACGTCGAGTTCTCGAAGGGCAAGTCGACGCGGACGCTCGCCGACGGCGCCCTGCTCCCGGAGCGCCAGACCTCCGTGCCGGTGGAGCTCGACCAGTTCTACAACATGTTCGACAAGCCGACCCGCAAGGCCGCGCAGACGAACCTCGAGGGCTTCGGCAACGCGTTCGCGGGCCGCGGCGAGGACCTCAACCGCTTCATCGCGGCGGCGCCGGCGCTGTTCGGCCACCTGCAGCCGGTGATGGCCAACCTGGCCGATCCGCAGACGAACCTGAAGGACTTCTTCAAGGAGCTCGGTGACGCCGCTCGCATCGTCGCGCCGGTGTCGAAGGTCAACGCCAACCTCTTCACGGAGATGGCCGACACCTTCGAAGCCTGGTCGCGCGACCCGCAGGCGCTGAAGGACACGATCGCCAAGCAGCCCGCGACGCTGGACGTGGCGACGCATTCGCTGCGCGTCCAGCGGCCGTTCCTCGAGCACACGGCGTCCTTCAGCCGCGACCTCAACGCCGCCGCCGGCACGCTGCAGGGCGCGCTGCCGCCGCTGAACCGCGCGCTGGAGGTCGGGACGCCCGTCACGCGCCGTTCGGTGGATCTCAACAAGGAGCTCCAGGGCGCGATGGACGCGCTGCGCAGCCTCTCGGAGGCGCCCACGACGATCGGCGCGCTACGCGGCCTCACCGACACGGTGAGCACGCTGCAGCCGCAGCTGCGCTACCTCGGCCCGTACGTGACGGTCTGCAACAACTGGAACATGTTCTGGACGTTCACGGCCGAGCACTTCACGGCGCCCGACTCGACCGGCGGCGCCGAGCGCGCGCTGCTGAACTCGGCCGCCACGCAGGACGACGGCATCGGCGCCCAGGGCGCCAACGAGTTCGCCCACGGCAAGAACGTCCTGCCCAACAACGGCGGCGTCCCGAACTACCTGCACAACAACTTCTACGGCGACGCGGTCACGCCCGACGGCAAGGCGAACTGCACCATCGGCCAGCAGGGTTACCCGTGGTCCTCGAACCCGTACGACCCGAGTCCAGACAAGACCTACAAGCGCGTGGCGGTCGACCATCCCTACCAGGACCATCCGGTCGGGCCCTCCTATCGCCAGTTCGACGGGGCGGGGCATGGCGTCGGCCTCAACACCGACGCCGTCCCGCCCGGCGAGACCTTCACGGCGCGGCCCGGCGGGCGCGGCGTCGACACGCCTGTCCCGATCAAGCCGGCGGGTGCACCATGAGGCGCAACCAGCGACAGGGGCTCAGCCCGTTCACGGTCGGCGCGCTCGTGCTGGTGGCGCTGGTGGCGATCACCTACCTCGGCTTCACGAAGTCGATCCCGTTCCGCCACCACTACGAGATCCGCGCGGTCTTCCGGACGGCCAACAACGTCAAGCCGAACTCGCCGGTGCGGATCGCGGGCGTCAACGTCGGCAAGGTCACGTCGGTCGATCGCCTCGCCAGCGATCACAACGCCGCCCGCGTGACGATGCGGATCGACAACAAGGGCCTGCCCATCCACAAGGACGCCACGCTGCAGATCCGCCCGCGCATCTTCCTCGAGGGCAACTTCTTCGTCGACCTGCAGCCCGGCTCGCCGAGCGCGCCGACGATCGGCGACGGCGACACGCTGCCGGTCAACCAGACGAGCGCGCCGGTGCAGATCGACCAGATCCTCAGCACGCTGCAGACCGACACGCGCAAGGACCTGCGCACGTTGCTCGACGAGCTCTCGACCGGCCTCTCCGGCCAGGGCGGCGCGGGCTTCAACCGCTCGATCCCCTACTGGAAGAACGCCTACGAGCGCGGCGCGATCACGTCCGACGCGACGCTCGGCATCCTCCAGCACGACCTCAGCGGCTACATCAAGAA
>JAWVFZ010000402.1:0-6057 GCA_033855555.1 Solirubrobacteraceae bacterium | reverse complement strand
GCGACCGCGTCGAGGTAGCCCTGGAGCACGTCGGCGGGGAGGTCGGCGGCCTCGCCGCCGTACGCGGTGAGGCGGACGCCAGTTGGGATGTAGTCGATCGGGTAGAAGTCGGCGACCGTCCACTGGTTGCCCAGCATGCCGGTGAAGCAGACGACGCCGTGGACAGCGGTGGCGCGCAGGGTGTCGGGAAGCGTGCCGGTGCCGACGAGCTCGATCGCGGCCTCGACGCCGTCCGGGACGATCGCTCGCGCCTGCGCCGCGACGTCGCCGTCGTCGATGAGGACGTGGTCGACACCAATCGCGGTCAAAGCCCCGGCGCGGTCGGGTTGGCGGCTGGTTGAAAGAACCGTGAGGCCGCGGTCCTTGGCGAGGATCGCGGCTGCCATCCCGACCGACGACGTGCCGCCGCGGATCAGCAGCGTCTGCCCGGGCTGCGCGTCGAGGCCGACGGTCAGCGAGCCGTGGGCGGTCTGAACCATCTCGGGAATCGCGCCCAGCGTCGCCCAGTCGAGCTCCGAGCGAAACGGGATCACCTGGGCGGCGGGCACGCTGGTGAACTCGGCATAGCCGCCGTCGAAGGTGCGGCCCATGCCGCCCATCATCGTGGCGACCTGCTGGCCTTCCTCGAACTCGCCGCCAGGCGCAGCGGCGACGACGCCGGTCGCCTCGATGCCCAGCACGCGCGGGAACGTGACGCCCTGCGCGAGGCCGAGGCGCGTGTGCAGCTCGGAGCGATTGATCCCGAACGCCTTGACTGCGATGAGCACCCAGCCCGCGCGCGGCTCCGGAACCGGAAGCTCGCGAATCCGGAGTGCGTCCGGCGGACCCGGGGCATCCAGCACGACCGCACGCATCGTCGCCGTCATGTGCACCCTCCGCGGTCGATCCAGGTTCCCGCCACGGTCACGCGCACCAATCTATTCCACGAGATCGGCCGCGAACCCGACCGGCGCAAAGACCGGAATGCGGCGGATAGCCTCCGGGCCGTGTGGAGAGCGGCAGGCACCACCGCGGGCCTCACCGTGCTCGCCGTCGGCGCTCTCGCCGCGCCCGCCGACCCCCACCCCGGGCACGGGCCACCGCAGATCGCCGTTGCCGACCACAAGTTCACGCCCGCGACGCTGCAGGTCTACGAGCGCGACAGCGTTCTGTTCGTGTGGCCGGGGCCCGACACCGACCACTCCGCCACCGCGGACGACGGCTCCTTCGACTCCGACAGCGGCAAGTCACCGGGGCTCGTCCTACACAAGATCAACGACTACTACGCAGTCGAGTTCTCGAAGGCCGGGACCTACTCGTTTCACTGCAAGGTCCATCCCGACATGACCGGGACGATCACGGTGAAGACGGTCCCGAACGATGTGCCGCTGGCGGGGCCGCCCACGTTCAGCAGGCTGACCGCGAAGCCGGCACGGCTGTGCACGACCCGCTCGCGCCATTGCGCCCATCCCGGGACAACGCTGCGCTTCACGCTCTCCGAGCCGGGCGACGTGCGGGCGCTGATCACGCGCCGCGGGAGCCACCGGGTCGCGCGCGAAATCGACTTCTCAGCGCCGCCGGGGCCGGGCCGTCGCCGCATCTCGTTCGGCTCGCTGGCCCCCGGGCGATACCGGATCACGCTCGTGGCGATCGACGCCGCGACGGGCACCTCCGGTCCGCGGCGCCACGTCGACGTGAGGGTCCGGCGATGAGGGCCGTGCTCGGCGGGTTCGCTGTCGCGGCCCTGCTGCTCGCCATGCCTGCCGGCGCCTACCCACCGCACACCTGCGGACGCGTCACTTCCAGCGGCACGGCGTACATCGTGCGCACCCACGGGCCAACATGTGGCACCGCACTGCGCGGCGTGCGCACCTTCCTGGCGCACCATCGGTCGATCAGCGGCTTTCGCTGCCGTTCCTACCAGGGCGCGGTCCCCGCCTACTGCAAGGACCGCAAGCGCAAGTTCCAGTACTTCTTCGCCAACCCTGCCTGACCGTCCTGGCTCGAGCGGCGGTGCCTCCCTGCGAAGGAGCGGCGCGCGGCGCGCCGAACACGCGTGCATGGCCGTGGACGAGAGGCTGGATCCGGGCGATTACTTCGCCGAGGAGGACCGGCGCGAACGCGAACGCCTGGAGCGGCGTGCCCGCCGCGCCGCGCGAGTCCGGCGCCCGCGCCGCCGGACCGGGGAGGCGGGCCACCTCTCGCAGACTCCCGCGGGGCGGTGGCTGATCGGGCTCAACGTCGCGATCGCCGCCGCGACGCTGATCGGGCTCGTCGCGCTCTGGCCCGGAGCGGTCCACCACCACGGCCCGTCTCAGGCGTTCGGAGGGCCGACGCAGACGACCACCGTCACCGGGGCTCTGAACGCGCGCTGCCCGGGGCCGACGCCGCAAACGTGCCGCGTGCTCGAGGTGCACGTCGGCGGCAGCACGGAGCGGATGACGCTCGGGCCGGTCAACACCGTGCCGAAGGTCGGCAAGGGGGACCGCGTCCGGATCAGCCACACGCAGCTGCAGCCGGGCGTCAAGCGGCCGGCCGGCTACGAGGACTACCAGCTCGTCGACCTCGAGCGGCAGGGCTCGATGCTGTGGATCGCGCTGCTGCTGGCGGTACTCGCGATCGCGGTGCTGCGCGTGCGCGGGCTGCTCGCGTTCGCCGGCGTCGGGCTGTCGGTGCTGGTGCTGACGAAGTTCGTGGTCCCGGCGATCCTGACCGGCGAATCCGCGCTGCTCGTCGCGCTCGTCGGATCGCTGGCGGTCATGTTCGTCACGCTCGTGCTCACCAACGGGATCGGGGCGCAGACGTTCGCGGCAGCGCTGGGGATCACCGCGACGCTCGGGCTGCTGGGGCTGCTCGCGCCATTGTTCATCGGCTTCGCCCACCTCGACGGGCACTCAACCGACCTGTCGCTCGTGCTCACGCAGCAGAACAGCTCGCTGTCGCTGCAGGGCGTCGTGCTCGCCGGGATGGTGATCGGCGGACTCGGCGTGCTGGCCGACACCGCCGTGACGCAGGCCTCTGCAGTGATGGCCTTGCGCCGCGCGGATCCGGAGCTGACGGCGCGCGGCCTGTACCACGGGGCGTTCACCGTCGGCCGCGACCACCTTTCGGCCACGATCCACACCCTCGTGCTCGCCTACGCGGGGGCGAGCCTGCCGCTGCTGCTTGTGCTCCGCTCCTCGGGGCTCGGGTTCCACGACGCACTCAACGCCCAGGACATCGCCGAGCCGGTCGTGGCAACGCTCGTAGGGTGCATCGGGCTCGTCGCCGCCGTGCCGCTGACGACGGGGCTGGCCAGCCTCCTGGTCTCGCGGCTCCCGCCGGTGGCGATCCCCGACGGACACGGCCACCACCACTGAGCCAGGCCTCGCACGGCACCGCGTTGCGAGCGCCCGACCCGGCGTACATACTGCGACGCGATGCCGCCACGCCGGGACCGCATGCTGCTCTGGTCATTCGCGCTGCTCGTGCTGGCCTGGATGCTGCTGCAGGCGCTGACCGGCACCGAGACCGGCCTGCTGTACCTGGCGCCCGCGCTGGTTCTCGCTCTACCGCTGCTCGGCGGCCACTATGTCGGCGAGGAGCACCTCGCCAACCTCGTTCAGGCTTCTCGTGCGCCCGCGGTCCGCGCGGTGAAGATCCTCGTGGCCACCCACGCGTTCGTGCGCACGATGCAGCGCGGCGGTCGCCTGGTCGCGTCGTCGATGGCCAAGCGCCCTCCGCCCGCGCCGGCGCCGTTCATCGCCGCTTAGGGGCCCGGGCACATCGCGTGACGGGTTCCCACCCGTCCACTGCGAATCCAAGGAGGCGCCATGCGCCGTCTCGTCGTGGCGGTCGGGCTGGCGCTCGTCGCCGCCCTGCCGTCTGTCGCTCACGCCCACGCGGGCAACCCCAATTACCGCTCCGTCGTTCGCGGCGTCCAGCCAAGCCTGCCGGGGGTAGCGGTCTCCGTCCTGGGCTACGACAACCAGCTGCAGCTGATCAACCGCAGCGGCAAGGACATCACCGTCCTGGGCTACGACGGCGAGCCCTACGCACGTCTGATGCGCGATGGGACGGTCGAGCAGAACCGCAACTCGCCGGCGACCTATCTGAACGAGGATCGTATGGCGGCCACGCCGGTGCCGAAATTCGCGAGCTCCAGCAAGGCGCCGTCGTGGCAGGTGCTCGACAAGACCGGCCGCTTCATCTGGCACGACCACCGCATGCACTGGATGGGCCGCGGCCTGCCGCCACAGGTCAAGTCCAAGGACAAGAAGACGAAGGTCTTCGACTACGGGATCCCGATCGAGATGGCCGGCCAGAAGGCGAAGGTCACCGGGACGCTGTTCTGGGTCGGCCCGAACAACAGCTTCCCTGTCGTGCCGTTCGTCATCCTCGCGGTCCTGCTCGCGCTGTCGATTCCGCTGATCGTGCGGACCCGGCGGCGGCGCGCCGAGACCGACGCTGCGACACCGGAGCCAGTGCCCAGCCAGGAGGCGTGGTGATCGGCCCGCGGCGCGCGTGCGCTCTGCTCGCGTTCGCCGCAGCGGTTGCTCCGGCGAGCGCGTTCGCGCACGCCACCGTGCAGTCCACCACGCCCGCCAATGGCGCGGTGTTGAAGGTCGCCCCGAGCGCCGTCGTCTTTCACTACGACGAGTCCGTCGAGGGCACCTTCGGCGCTGTACGCGTCTTCGATGGGCGCGGCACGCGCGTGGACACGAGCGGCGCGTTTCACCCGGGCGGGCGCGGGCCGCTGCTCGGTGTTCACCTCAAGCCCAACCTCGCCCAGGGCGCCTACACGGCGACCTATCGCGTCGTGTCGGCCGACGGCCACATCGTCTCGGGCGGCTTCGTGTTCTCGGTCGGGTCCGGTAGCTCGGCACCGGGCAAGACGGTCGCACAGCTGCTCGGCAGCCAGAAGACGGGCAAGCCGACGCAGATCGCGTTCGGCGCGGCGCGCGCGGTCCAGTACGGCGCGATCGCCATCGGCGTCGGTGGCCTGGCGTTCCTCTTCGCAGTGTGGCTCGGGGCGCTGCGCGCGGTCGCCGGCGGCGGCCGCGCCTGGCAGCTCGCGTCATCGGCGTTCACGATGCGCCTGCGCTGGGTGGTCGTCGCCGCCTCGCTGGCCGGCGCGCTGAGCGCGCTGCTCGGCGTCGACCTGGAGGCAGCCGAGGCAGCCGGCGTCTCGGGCTGGTCGGCGCTGAGCCCGCACCTGATGCGCGAGGTGCTCCACACGCGCTTCGGAACGGTCTGGACCGCAGCCGCAGCCGCATGGCTACTGCTGGGCGTGCTGTCCAGTGTGGGCCTCGCGCACTCGGCGCGCCGTGGCCCGGTGCTGAAACCTGCGTCCGTCGGCGCGACCGGCCTGGCGCTGCCCTCGCGCGCGCACCCGGCAGCTCTCGCGGCGGCGATCCCAGCCACCTTCCTCATGCTCGTGCCGGCGTTCTCGGGCCACGGTGCGACGCAGAAGCCCGTCGCGGTCCTCTTCCCGTCGATCGTCGTCCACGTCGCGGCGACGACGCTCTGGCTCGGCGGACTCGTGGCGCTGCTCGTCGCCGTCCCCGCGGCGACGCGGCATTTGGACGGTCCGGACCGCACGCGCCTGCTGGCAGGCGTCCTGACGCGTTTTTCGAGGATCGCGCTCGCCGGCGTGGCGGTGCTGCTGACGACTGGCGTCCTTCAAGGCCTCGAGGAGGTCCGGCACCTGCACCTGCTGACCTCGACCGCGTTCGGCCGCGCCGTGCTGATCAAGTTCTGCCTCCTGCTCGTGCTGATCGGCCTGGGCGCCATCAATCGCCGGCGCACGGTCCCGCGGATCGAGCGGGCGGCGCGCGCGGGCGAGACGCCGGGCGCCGTCGGTGTCGTGCTGCGCAGGACCCTGCGCGCCGAAGTCGCGCTGATCGCGGTCGTGCTTGGCGTCACGGGCGCGCTGGCCAGCTACGCGCCCGCAGTGGGCAGCGGGACGGGACCGTTCTCGACGACGACTAGGATCGGGCCCGAGCAGTTGCAGATGACCGTCGACCCTGCCCGGGTGGGTCCGAACGAGATGCACCTCTACCTCATCTCCGCCCGGACCGGTACGCAGTACACCGGGGC
>JAWVFZ010000401.1:0-15286 GCA_033855555.1 Solirubrobacteraceae bacterium | reverse complement strand
CGCGACCTCATCCCGGATATCGCCGCGCGCGACGTCTACGTCTGCGGGCCGTCGGCGATGGTCGACGCGCTGCGCAGATCGCTGCGAGACGCCGCGGTGCCGCGACGCAACATCTACATCGAGCGTTTTGCGCTCTAGTCGTGCCCAGCCACCCCACAAGGAGAACAGCCACATGCGCCGGTCCATCACGATGATCACCGCGACCACCGTCGCGCTCGGTGCGACCGGCCTGCCGGTCGCGGAAGCCGTCACTGCGACGAGCGCGGCACAGCGCCGCGTCGTCGGCAGCTACGTGCACAACCGCTTCGGCACGACCAGCGTCGTCATCTACGTCCAAGGGGGCAAGATCGTTCAGCTGAAGTACAGCCTGCCGACCGATCGCGCGCGGTCGGCGAGCATCAATGGCCACGCCGGGCCGATCCTCCGCAGCGAAGCGCTCCGCGCGCAAAGCGCCAAGATCCACGCGGTGTCCGGCGCGACCTACACCAGCAAGGCCTTCACCCAGTCGCTGCAGGTCGCCATCACGCGTGCCCACATCGGCTAAGCGCGACGGCAGTCGAACCTCGTCAGGCCGCTGCGTTGACGACGGCGCGCGGCCCCTCGTAGATCTTGCGGTGCGGGTCCTCGGTGTTGGCCCGCCGAACCGCTTCGACGTCGCCGTGGAAGTCCCCCTTGCCGGTGGGGTCGGTGATCATCAGAGAGGCGAACTCGAACGCGCTCAACGCGACGTGCGGCACCCACTGATCCGGCCCCTCCCTGTACTGGCCGGTGATGAAGGGTGTCGCCGCGAGCGCGACGGCCCCGAGAGCGTCCAGAGCGAGGTGGGCCTTGAACGGGAGCAGCTTGACCATCCCCAGGGGATAGTCCGTGAGCGTGCTGTACGCGGCGTGGATCGCGCCTGCGGCCCTGACCTGGGTGGCGGACCGCGTCCCCTCGATCCCTGCCACCTTCGGGAAGGCGCTCAGCAGAAACGCCCCTACGCTGTAGTCGACGACGCCATGGAGCGTCGAGTCGATCGGCCTCGGCGGGAACGGCATGGGATGTCTCCTTTCAGGGCTTGAGCACGACCTTCATGCACTCGTCCTGCTTGTGCTTGAAGATCTCGTAGCCGTCGGGGGCGTTGCCAAGCTCCATGCGGTGGGTGATGACGAAGCTGGGGTCGATGTCGCCGTTGCGGACGCGGTCATACAGCGGCTTGAGGTAGCGCTGCACGTGGCACTGGCCGGACTTGATGGTCAGTCCCTTGTTCATCAGCGCGCCTGTGGGGAACTTGTCCATCAGGCCTCCGTAGGCGCCGATGACCGAGACGATGCCGCCGGGGCGGCATGCGAGGATCGCGTCGCGCAGCGCGTGTCCGCGATCGCTCTCCGAGCGCGTCGCCTGCTTGACGCGCTCTGCCGCGTGCAGGGCACCGTGCCCGTGGGAGGCCTCCATGCCGACGGCATCGATCACCGCATCGGGGCCGCGACCGCCGGTGAGCAGCTTGAGCTGCTCGACGACGTCGGGGTCCTGGGAGAAGTTGATGACGTCGGTGGCGCCGGCCCGGTTCACGGCCATGGCGAGGCGGTAGTCGTATTGGTCGATCGCGATGACCTGCTCGGCTCCGAGCATCACGGCGCTGGCGATGGCGAACTGACCGACGGGTCCTGCCCCGAACACGGCGATCGACTCGCCGCCCTTGATCTCGCAGAACTCCGCGCCCATGTAGCCCGTCGGGAAGATGTCCGACAGGAACAGCACCTTTTCGTCGCTCAGATCGTCCTCGATCTTGATCGGCCCGACGTCGGCGAAGGGGACGCGCGCGTATTCCGCCTGGCCACCGGCATAGCCGCCGGTGAGATGCGAGTAGCCGTAGATCCCGGCGGCCGCATGCCCGAACACCTTCTCCGCCATCCCGGCGTTCGGGTTTGAGTTCTCGCACACCGAGAAGAGCTCGTGTGTGCACGCCCAGCAGTTCCCGCATGCGATGGGGAACGGGACGACGACACGGTCTCCGACAGCGAGGTTGGAGACTCCGCTGCCGGTCTCGACGACCTCGCCCATGAACTCGTGGCCCAGGATGTCGCCGCGCTTCATCGTCGGGACGTATCCGTCGTAGAGATGAAGGTCCGAGCCGCAGATCGCCGTCGAGGAGATCTTGACGATCGCGTCGCGGTCGTTGAGCAGCTTCGGGTCCGGGACGTTCTCGACCTGGACTGTGTTGCGGCCTGACCAGACGTTGGCTCTCATCTCGCCCCTGCCTTCTCGCGCTTTGGCTCCTGTAGCGGCTGAGCCGGGCGCTGTTTGAGCTTGCGCGACGCCTGCTCGCCTTCCGGGGCGCCCTCGGACCGGACGATCACGCCCGCCTCGACCTTCTGCTTGAAGCGCCGAAGCTCGTCCTTGACCATGGCCCTGGGACCGGAGCCCATGAGCTTCGAGACGGCTTCGCCGAGCTTGCCGTCCTGCTGGCGGTTGAGATCGACGTGGATCTCGGTGCCGCGATCGCCGGGGGCCCGCTTGAACGTCACGGTGGCTTCGGTGCTCTTGATGTATTCCGGCCGGTGCTCCGGCGTCTGCCAGAGCCGTTGCGCCTCAGCCGGTGAGACCCGCACGGTAATCGCTGTCTTCGACGTCACGGAGATCCTCCTGGCGGTGGTGTGCTCATCGTCTTCCCTCTAGGACGGTCCGGACCCCTTTCCATGGTCGCCCGCGTTCGCGGCCTGACCACAAGCTTCGGCACCGCGCTGCGTTGTCAGGTCCATGCGCATCGCCATGGCGACCGTCCTCGCGGCGGCCGGGGCCCTCATCGCCACCCCACTCGCGTCCGCCAACAGGTCCGGGCCCGACTGGGTCTCGTCCGACAACGTCGAGTACATCGGCTCGATCAAGCAGGACGTCGGCCTGACGACCGGTGCCAAGGTGGTCGGCGACCGCCTCTTCGTCACCAGCGGCAAGAACCTCACGATCTACGACATCTCCGATCCGGCGAGCCCCAAGACGCTCGGCTCGCTCAAGGTCAACGTCGCGTGGGAGAACGAGGAGGTGCCGACCAACGGCAAGGTCCTGGCCGTCGCCAGCGACTTCTACTCGGCGATGCCGAGCTGCCTGTCGGCGCTGCGCGTGACCGGGTGCGTCCAGCTCTTCGACGTCCGCGACCCGTCCGCCATCAAGGAGGTCGGAACGATCCCGGTGGCCAACCACACCGCCGAGTGCGTGCTCGACTGCCAGTACTTCTACGGCCGCGCCGGGACCATCATCGACGCGCGCGGGGTCCTGGACGGACGGCCGCCGGCGATCGCCGGCAACTGGATCACGGAGCTGAAGGCCCAGGGCGTGGATTCCAAGAGCTGCCACCACATCCGCGAGCTGCGTCCCGGGGTCCTGATCACGGCGTGCCAGCCGTTCGCGGTGATCACGGTCAACGCCCAGGATGCGCCCGGCGCCTCGCCCGAACACCCCAAGGTCCTCTACACCGGCGAGTCCGACAAGTTCGTGCACTCGGCGCGCTGGCCGCGAAAGGGGCGCGACAAGTTCGTGCTGATCGGCGGCGAGACCAACTTCACCGGGCGCTGCGACGGCACCAACGGCGAGTTTCGCACCTACAGCGCCGAAGCCGTGAACAACGGGACCTCGACCGTGTTCCAGGGGCCGGTCGCCCGCCTCCAGCCGGCCGGCAACGGCACCTACGTGGACGGCAAGCCGCCGGTCAACCACCTCGGCTGCTCGGTCCACTGGTTCCAGGAGCACTCCTCCTTCTTCAACGGCGGGCTCGTCGCGCTGTCCGAGTACGAGGACGGCGTGCGCTTCCTGCAGGTCAAGCGCGACGGCCAGATCGAGGAGCAGGGCTTCTTCGCCGCCCTCGGCGGGTCCTCGTCCTCGCCGAAGTGGGCGCCCAGCGGCGACGTCGTCTACTCGCTGGACTACGACCGCGGCATCGACATCATCCGCTGGAAGGGCCAGCACTACGTGCCCAGCGCAAAGGGCAAGGGGCTCAAGCGCGAGCGCGGCCGCGTCCGCGGGACCAACGGCGCCTCGCCGCTGCCGGCTCTCGATCCCGCGCAGGCGGCAGGCCGCGCGCGGCTTTCGGACCAGCTCGCCGCCGCGGGGTGGTGGCCGGGGATCTGCCGGCTGGCGGCCGGCGCGGCGACGTGATGGGTCAGGCGCAGCCATGAGCTTCACGCTCGAGCTCACGGAGGACCAGCAGGCGCTCCGGGCGAAGACCCACGCGTTCGCGCGAGACGTGATCCGCCCTGCCGCGGCGGAGTACGACCGCGCCCAGGAGCTGCCGTGGCCGATCCTCCAGGAGGCCGCGCGGCAGGGGCTCTACGGATGGGAGCTCTACGCGGAGCTGTCGGTGGATCCGACCGGCCTGTCGCTGCCGATCCTCATGGAGGAGCTGTTCTGGGGCTGTGCGGGCATCGGGTTGTCGATCGTCATGCCCGCGCTGGCGCTCGCGGCGATCCGCCAGGCCGCGACCGACGAGCAGCTGGCGCGCTGGGCGCCGGAGTGCTTCGGCACGCCCGACGACATCAAGCTCGCGGCCCTGGCGGTGACGGAGCCGAGCGGTGGCAGCGACGTCCGCTCGATCCAGACGCGCGCGCGCAAGGACGGCGACGACTGGGTCATCGACGGCCAGAAGGTGTTCATCGGCAACGGCGGGATCGCCGATGTCCACGTCGTCGTCGCGACGGTGGACCCCGACGCCGGCCACCGCGGGCAGGGCGTGTTCATCGTGCCCAAGGGCACGCCCGGGCTGACGCTGCTGCGCAAGCTCGACAAGCTCGGCTGCCGCGCGTCGCACACCGGCGAGATCCTCTTCGAGGACTGCCGCGTCCCTGCCGACCAGCTGCTCGGCGGCGAGAAGCGGCTCGCCGAGCGGATCGCGAAGGGCAAGGAGGCCGAGCAGGGAACGCCGCCGCCGGCGCAGACGGCCGAGGAGGGCGGCACGGCCGCAGCCGTGCAGCGCCGCAGCTCCGCGGCCCTGGGCGCGTTCGAGCGCACCCGGCCGATGGTCGCGGCGCAGGCGATCGGCATCGCTCGCGCGGCGCTGGAGTTCGCGCGCGACTACGGGGTCTCACGCGAGGCGTTCGGCCAGCCGATCATCGAGAACCAGGGCGTTTCGTTCCCGCTCGCCGACCTCGCGACCGACATCGACGCCGCCCGGCTGCTGACCTGGCGCGCCGCGTGGATGGCCGCGCAGCGCCAGCCGTTCGAGAACGCCGAGGGGTCGATGTCAAAGCTGAAGGCATCAGAGGTGGCCGTGCGCGCCTGCGAGCAGGCCATCCAGACGATGGGCGGATGGGGCTACATCAAGGACTTCCCGGTCGAGAAGTGGTACCGCGACGCCAAGCTCTACACGATCTTCGAGGGAACCTCCGAGATCCAGCGCCTCGTCATCGGCCGTGCGCTGCGCGCCCAGGCCAACACCGATCCGCTCGACCAGCGCATGGAGGCACCGCGGTAGTCACGTGAGGCGGAGCCGCCGTGTGGGCAAGACCGACAGATGGCGCGCCGCCCCAGGAAGGACCCCGATCTACGCACCCTCGCCGCCGGCGGGACGGTGGCCGCCGGCGCCGCCATCGCCGCGGCGGGTACGGCGACGCGCGTGCGGGCGCGGCGGCGCAAGCGCGCCAGGCGCTACCGGCTGGGCGACGGCGAGCAGGTGGCGGAGGGCATCCGGCGGATCGCCCGCGGCCAGCTCGACCTGGTCGCCGACCAGATCGGCCGTTCAGGCGGCGGCTCTCGCGACAAGGGCGTCCACGAGGCGCGCAAGGCCTTCAAGCGCCTGCGCTCGCTGGTGCGCCTCACGCGCGACCAGCTCGGCGCGGACGTCCGTCGGCGCGAGAACGCCGCCTTTCGCGCCGCGGGGCGCAGCTTGTCGGCTGCGCGCGACGCGCGGGTGCTGGTCGAGACGCTGGACGACCTGGTGGCACGCAACCGGGACGTCGTGCGGCCCGGCGCGTTCGACGGACTGCGCAGGGCCTTGGTGTCGGCTGCGAACGAGGCCGCCGGCAAGGGGGGCGGTCACGACGCCGCGGAGGTGCTGGCTGCCGTCGCCGCCGCCCGCGAGCGGCTCGAGAGCTGGCCCGTCGCCGACGATGTCGCCTCGCTTGCGCCCGGGCTCAAGCGCATCCAGCGACGAGGCCGGCGCGCCTACCGCGCGGCCAAGGCGGACCCGAGCGCCACTCGCCTGCACGAGCTCCGCAAGCGCACCAAGGATCTCTGGCACGCCGCCCAGGTCCTGCGCCCGGCGGCGACCAAGCGCATGCGCAAGCTGGCTCGCGCCGCCCACAAGCTGTCCGACGTGCTCGGCGCAGATCACGACCTCGCGACGCTGCTCGAAGCGGGGCGCACGCACACCCTCGCGCTCACACCGCCGGACCGAGAGCTGCTCGGGGAGCTGATCGAGCGCAGGCGCGCGCGGCTGCGCGGTGATGCGCTGCGCCGCGCGCGCAAGCTGTACGCGCGCAAGCCGCGCAAGCTCGCCGGCTGGCTCCCGTCACACTGATTTGGGGTAGAACGTCGGGGGCCATGGCCCCTCCTCACAGCGAACAGTCAGGGCTGACCCGCCGCCGCCTGATCGGCACGGCGGCGGTCACGGGGATCGGCGCCGCCGCCTCCGGTGGAGCGACGGCGCAGGCGCGCACCCCGAAGCGGCGCAGCCGGCGCGCCGACGTGGTCGTGGTCGGCGCCGGGCTGTCGGGCCTGGCGGCGGCGCACGACGTCGTCGCGGCCGGCCGCTCCGCGATCGTCGTGGAGGCGCGCAAGCGGGTCGGCGGCCGGACCCTGAACCATCCGATCGGCGGGGGCAAGATCATCGAGGCGGGCGGGGAGTGGGTCGGCCCGACGCAGGACCGCGTTGACGCCAAGATGCAGGAGCTGGGCCTCACCACCTATCCGACCTACATCGAGGGCAACCACGTCTACCTCTTCGAGGGGACGCGGATGACCTACACCGAGGACGGGCCGACCGGGACAGCGCCGCCGGACCCGCTCATCGTCGCCGACATCGCGGCCGCGACCCAGCGGCTCGACGCGATGGCGGCGACCGTTCCCGTCGCGGCCCCGTGGACGGCTCCCAACGCCGCCGCGTGGGACCAGCAGACGCTCGAGACCTGGCTGCGCGCGAACACCGCGACCGAGCGCTTCCGCGACCTGGCCCGCCTGGCGGTGCGCTCTATCCTCGGCGCCGAGCCCAGCGAGATGTCGCTGCTCTTCGCGCTGTTCTACATCGCCGCCGCGGGCAACGAGCAGAACGCGGGCACGTTCGAGCGCCTGTTCAGCACCCGCAACGGCTCCAACCAGGACCGGCTGCACGGCGGCTCGCAGCTGATCGCGCTGGGCCTCGCGAAGCGGCTTGGCAAGCGCGTGCTGCTGGGGCACCCGGTGCGCCAGATCGTCCAGGACGCCTCGGGCGTGCGCGTCGTCGCCGACGGCGTGACCGTCCGCGCGAAGCGGGCGATCGTCGCGATCCCGCCGGCGCTGGCAGGGCGCATCGACTACTCGCCCCTCCTGCCGCCCTCGCGCGACCAGCTCATGCAGCGCATCCCGCAGGGCATCCAGATCAAGTGCGAGGCGATCTATCCCAAGCCCTTCTGGCGCGACGCCGGCTACAGCGGCTTCGCGCTGACCGACGCCGGCCCCGGCCAGGCGGTCTTCGACAACAGCCCGCCCGACGGCAGCCCCGGCGTGCTGGTGAGCTTCGTCTGCGGCGAGAAGGCCCGCCAGTGGACGGGCCGTCCGGACGCCGAGCTGCGGGCCGCGATCCTCAAGCAGTACGGCGAGCTGTTCGGCCCGCAGGCGCTCCAGCCCACCGGCTGGTTCCAGAAGGCGTGGGCGCGCGAGGAATGGAGCCGCGGCTGCCCGGTCGGCGTCATCCCGCCTGGCGTCCTGATGGACAACGGCCAGGCGCTGCGCGAGCCCGTCGGCCGCATCCACTGGGCGGGCACCGAGACCTCCACCTACTGGAACGGCTACATGGACGGGGCCATCCGGGCGGGCGAGCGGGCGGCCGCCGAGGCGCTGGCGGGCGGGTAGTCAGCGCACGCGACCCGCAGTTGCGCCGCGTGAGAAGTGTCCTACTCGAAGGCGAATGGAGGCTGATGGCAGGCTTTTCGACGTAGCGAATAGCGGCACGTAGCTTCGTGCGTGTCCTTGGCATCAACGCGGTGTTTCACGATCCTGCCGCCGCGTTGGTCGTCGACGGCGAGATCGTCGGGGCCGCCGAGGAGGAGCGCTTCAGCCGGCGCAAGCACGGCAAGGCGCCGATCGCGTTCTCCACATGGGAACTGCCTGAACGTGCGATGGCGTACTGCCTGCGGCGGGCAGGCCTGTCCCCGGCCGACCTCGACGCGGTCGCCTATTCCTATGACCCGAAGCTCGCCACGCCCGCCGGCAGCGACGTCACGGCCTCGCAATGGGAGCCGCTGCGCACGCTGTTCGTCGAGCGCCTCCCGCTCTTCCTGAAGACCGCCCTCCCCGGATTGCGCGACGGCGCGGTCCGCTACGTGCCCCACCACGTGGCCCATGCGGCGTCCGCGCACCTCGCCTCGCCCTACGGGCGTTGCGCGGTGCTCGTGCTCGACGGTCGGGGCGAGCGCGCGTCGTCGCTGGCCGGCCATGCCCGCGACGGGGATCTCGTGGTGCTCGCATGCCAGGAGCTGCCGCACTCGCTCGGCTTGCTCTACGAGGATCTGACCGCGCATCTGGGCTTCCGGCGCTCGTCGGACGAGTACAAGGTGATGGCGATGGCCGCCTATGGCCGGCCGCGCTGGCTGGGCGAGCTGCGCGACCGCGTGTACGCCGACGGAGCGGGGGGATTTCGCACCGAGCCCGTCGATTGGACGCGCTTCGCGCCGCGGCTGGATGCCGGTGGCGAGCAGTGGACGCCGGATCACGCGGACCTCGCGGCGACCGTGCAGGCGCGCCTGGAGGAGGTCATTCTCGATCTCGCCCGCTGGCTCCATGACCAGACCGGTGAGCGCGCGATCACGCTGGCCGGCGGCGTCGCGCTCAACTGCGTGGCGAACGCGCGCCTTCTGCGGGATGGCCCGTTCGACCATGTCTGGGCGCAGCCCGCCTCCGGTGACGCGGGCACCGCGCTGGGCGCCGCGCTGCACGTCGCCCACGAGTCCGGGGACCGCGTGGATCCGATGCCGACCGCCGCGCTCGGGCCCGAGTGGACCGACGCCGAGCTCGAGCGCTGGCTCGACACCGCAGGCGTCGGGCACGAGCGCGTCGACGACGTCGCCGACGCCGTCGCCGAGGTGCTCGCCGCGGACGGGATCGTGGCCTGGTTCCAGGGCCGTTCGGAGTTCGGGCCGCGAGCGCTTGGGCATCGCAGCCTCTTGGCCGACCCGCGCTGTCCGCAGAACCTCGAGCGCCTCAACCACATCAAGGGTCGCGAGCAGTTCCGCCCGGTCGCGCCGATGGTTCTGGCCGAGCGCGCCGCCGACATCTTCGCCGGCCGCCTGCCCAGCCCGCACATGCTCTTCGTCCACGATGTCGAGCCGAGCTGGGCCGACCGCATCCCGGCCGTGGTCCATGTGGACGGGACGGCGCGGGCGCAGACCGTCGACCGCTCCGAGGAGCCGCTGGTCGCCCGCATGCTCGAGCGCTTCGAGGCGCGCACGGGCGTGCCCGTCGTCGTCAACACGAGCCTCAACACGGCCGGTCGTCCGATGGTCGACGACCCCCGCGACGCGCTCGAATGCTTCGGCTCGGCGCCCATCGACCTGCTGGCGATCGGCCCGTTCGTCGTGCGACGTCCGACCGCGGCCGGACTCGCGGCTGAAACGCGCGGGGTCGCGGCGCTATGACCGCCTTCGATGTCGTCGTGCCCACGACCGGCAGGCAATCGCTGCTGCGCCTTCTGGCGGCACTGGAGCGCAGCGGGCCGAATGGGCCACCACGGACGATCGTGGTGGACGATCGCGGCAAGGGGGCTCCGCTGTCGCTGCCGGCCGGTACCGAAGTCCTGATCGGCCCGGGGCGCGGCCCGGCGGCGGCCCGCAACGTCGGTTGGCGGGCTGCAAGCGCCAAGTGGGTGGCGTTCCTCGATGACGACGTGGTGCCGGCCGCGGACTGGGCGACGGCGCTCGCCGCCGACCTCGATGGGCTGGAACCGGACGTCGCTGGAAGCCAGGGCACGGTCGTCGTTCCGCTTCCGGGCGGCCGGCGCCCGACCGACTGGGAGCGCAACGTCGCCGGTCTGCAGGATGCCCGCTGGGCGACCGCCGATCTCTGTTACCGGCGCTCCGCGCTTGCCGCCGTGGGCGGCTTCGACGAACGCTTCCCGCGCGCCTACCGCGAGGACAGCGATCTCGGGCTCCGTGTCACGGCCCGTGGCTGGCGGATCGCGCTCGGGCGCCGCCAGGTGCACCATCCTCCGGGCACCGTCGATCGCCTGGTGTCGCTGAGGAGGCAGGCCGGCAATGCCGACGACGCGTTGATGCGCGCCCTGCATGGCAAGGACTGGCGCGCCCGTGCCGGAGCTCCGCGCGGGCGATTGCGTGCTCACGCGGCAACCGCCATCGCCGCGACCGCCACGTTGGCCTGCGCGGCGGCCGGCCGTCGGCGCGCCGCCTGTGCGCTCGGCGCCGCCTGGGTCGCCGGGACCGCCGAGCTTGCGTGGCGGCGCATCGCGCCCGGCCCGCGCACCGTCGGCGAGGTGGCCACGATGCTGGTGACCAGCGCGGGCCTGCCGTTCGCCGCCGTTGCCCACAGAGCCGCCGGCACGGTGCGCGCACGGCTGGCCGTCGCGCGCGGCGCGCCGCGCAGCGAGCGGCCCGCCGCCGTGCTGCTCGACCGCGACGGCACGCTGGTCCACGACGTCCCCTACAACGGGGACCCCGAGCTGGTGACCGCGATGCCGGGCGCCCGAGCCGCGCTGGCAAGGCTGCGCGCGGCGGGGATACCGCTGGCCGTCATCTCCAACCAGAGCGCCATCGCCGCGGGCCGGCTGACACGCGCGCAGGTCGACGCCGTCAACGCTCGCGTCGACGAGCTGCTGGGACCGATCGGTACGTGGGTGATCTGCCCGCATGGCCCGCAGGACGGCTGCCAATGCCGCAAGCCCCGCGACGGGATGATCCGGGAGGCCGCGGACCGGCTCGGCGTCTCCCCGGCACGATGCGCGGTCATCGGCGACGTGGGCACGGACGTGGAGGCCGCCCATACCGCAGGCGCCCGCGCGATCCTCGTCCCCACCGAGCGCACGCGTCTGGAGGAGATCGCCGCCGCACCGGAACGCGCTCGCGATCTGACGCATGCCGTGGAGCTGCTCGGCCTATGAGGCGGGTGCTCGTCGCCCGCCAGGACAGCAACGGCGACGTGCTGCTCGCCGGCCCGGCAGTGCGCGCGGTGGCGGCATCGGGCGCTCCCGTCACGATGCTCTGCGGCCCGCGCGGCGAGCAGGCGGCACGCCTGCTTCCGGGTGTCGCATCGGTCCTCGTGCATGAGGCGGAATGGATCGACCCCGAGCCCGCGCCGGTGTCGCGCGCCGTCGTCATGGAACTGCTGGACCTGCTGGCGGCGCAGCGCATCGACGAGGCGATCATCTTGACCTCGTTTCACCAGAGTCCGCTCCCGCTGGCGCTGCTGTTGCGGCTCGCAGGCGTCCCTTTCGTCGCGGCGACGAGCGTCGACTACCCGGGTTCGCTGCTCGACGTCCGTCACCGCATCTCCGACGAGGTGCACGAGGTCGAACGGTCGCTGTCGCTCGTCGCTGCGTGTGGGCATCGGTTGGCCGCCGGCGACGATGGGGCGCTGCGCGTTCGCCTCGACGGGCCGGCGATCGTGCCGCAGCTGCCCGAGGCGGACTATGTCGTCGTGCACCCGGGGGCGTCGGCGCCGGCGCGGGCGTGGGCGCCCGAGCGCTACAAAGCCCTGGTCGGCGCGCTGCGGGCCGATGGCCTTCACGTCGTCGTGACCGGCTCGCCGGGCGAGCGCGCGCTGACTCGCCGCGTCGCCGGCTGCGGCGACGATGGCGTGAGCGACTTCGGCGGCCTGACCGACCTCGCCGGCTTGGCTCACGTCCTTCGCGGCGCCGCCGCGAGCGTGGTCGGAAACACCGGCCCGGCGCACCTGGCCGCCGCCGTCGGCACGCCGGTGGTCTCGCTCTTCGCGCCGACCGTGCCCGCCGTCCGCTGGCGGCCATGGATGGTGCCCAGCGAGGTCCTCTGGGCCGACGTGCCCTGCGCCGGATGTCGCGCCCGCGAGTGCCCGGTCCCCGGGCATCCGTGCCTCGCCGGCGTCGAGGTCGCCGAGGTCCGCAGGGCGATCGAGCGGCTCACCAGGATGCCTTTGGCGGTGAGTATCGCGTGAGGATCCTGCTCTGGCACGTGCACGGGTCATGGACGACCGCGTTCGTCCAGGGCAACCACGATTACATCCTGCCGGTGCTCGCGGGCCGCCCCGCCGACGGCCGCGGTCGCGCCCGCACGTGGGACTGGCCGGAGAACGCCGTCGAGCTCACGCCCGACGAGCTCGCCGACGCAGAGCTCGACCTCGTGATCCTCCAGCGGCCCGAGGAGCTGCACTCGCTCTGCGAGGCGTGGACGGGCCTCCGGCCGGGGCGCGATCTGCCCGCCGTCTACGTCGAGCACAACACTCCGCAGGGGCGCATCGCCGACATGCGCCACCCGGCTGCCGATCGCCCGGATCTCACGATCGCGCACGTGACCTACTTCAACGACCTGTTCTGGGATTGCGGCGATACGCCGACACGTGTCATCGAGCACGGGATCATCGACCCGGGGGATCGGTACTCCGGCGAGTTCGGGCGGGCCGGCGTCGTGATCAACGAGCCGCGGCGGCGCGGGCGGGTCACGGGCACAGATCTGCTCGCATCGCTCGCGGCCGGCGGCGTGCCCGTCGACCTGTTCGGCATCGGCGCCGCCACGCTCGGTGGCATCGAGGACCTGCCGCAGCGCCGGCTGCACGACGAGCTGCCGCGCCGCCGCGTATACGTCCACACCGCGCGCTGGACCTCGCTCGGACTCTCCTTGATCGAGGCGATGACGCTCGGGATGCCCGTCGTGGCGCTGGCCGCGACCGAGGCGCTCGAGGCGGTGCCCGAGCCCGCGGGTGTGGTGTCAACGCGGCTCGACCGCCTCACCGCGGCCGCCCGCGAGTTCATCGCCGATCCGCACGCCGCGCGCGCGGCCGGGCAGGCCGCACGCGCGCATGCTCTCGACCGCTACGGCCTCGACCGGTTCCTGGCCGACTGGGACGACCTGCTGGAGGAGGTGAAGCACCGTGCGCATCGCAATGGTCTCCGAGCACGCTAGTCCGCTTGCCGTGCTGGGCGGCGCCGACGCCGGAGGGCAGAATGTCCACGTCGCCGCGCTGGCGGCGGCCCTGGCCGCGCGCGGCCACCAGGTGACGGTCCACACACGCCGCGACGATCCATCGCTGCCGCGACAGATCGAGATGTGCCCGGGGGTCACGGTCCACCACGTCGATGCGGGGCCGCCGCGCGCGATCCCCAAGGACGAGCTGCTCGTGCACATGGACGTTTTCGCCGAGGAGCTCGAGCGGTGCTGGCGCGCGGACCGACCGGACGTGGTCCATGCCCATTTCTGGATGAGCGGCTATGCGACCCTGCGGGCGGCGGAGGTGCTCGGACTCGGCGTGGCGCAGACGTTCCACGCCCTCGGCGTCGTCAAGCGCCGCTACCAGGGCGACGCCGACACGAGCCCGCCGCAGCGCGGGGCGATCGAGCGCGGCATCCTGGACCGGGCCGACCGGATCATCGCGACGTGCACCGACGAGGTGTTCGAGCTCATCCGCCTGGGCGCCGACCGCGCCAAGCTCAGCGTCGTCCCGTGCGGCGTGGACCTGCAGCGCTTCACGCCGCGGGGCCCAGCCGAGGCGCGGCGCCGCGGTCGGCGTCGCATCGTCTACGCGGGCCGCCTGGTCGAGCGCAAGGGCATCGGCAACATCATCAGCGCGCTCAGCGAGGTTCCCGACTGCGAGCTCGTCGTCGCCGGCGGCCCTGCCCTTGCCGATCTGATGGACGATCCCGAAGCGCGTCGGCTGCAGGGACTCGCAGAGCGCCACGGCGTGTCCGGGCGCGTCGACCTGCGCGGCCGCATGTCCCGCGACGAGCTCCCGGCCCTGTTGCGTTCGGCGGACGCGCTTGTGGCCGTGCCCTGGTACGAGCCGTTCGGCATCACCCCGCTCGAGGCGATGGCGTGCGGGGTGCCGGTGGTGGCGGCCGCTGTCGGCGGCATGATCGACACGGTCGTCGACGGTGTCACCGGCTGTCACGTGCCACCGCGTGATCCCGAGCGCCTCGTCGCGACGCTGCGAGGGCTGCTCGATGCGCCCGAGCGGCGGGCCGACATGGGCCGCGCCGGCGTCCGGCGAGCGCGCCAGCTCTACGACTGGAACCGCATCGCGCTTGCCACGCTCGACGTCTACGAGGCGCTGGTCACGTCACGGCGCCGGACCATAGGCGTCGGCGCGAAGAGCGGCGCGGCCGGCCACGCGGCCGAGCTGAGGCGCGCGCTGAGGAGCGCGACTGCAGGCCTCGAGCGCGTCGAGGTGTGGGGAGAGCGACTCGCGGCGCGGTTGCTGGACGACGGCAGGTTGCTGGTCGTGGGCAACGGCGGCAGCGCGGCGCAGGCCCAGCATCTCACCGCCGAGCTCGTCGGCCGCTTCGAGAGCGAACGCCGGCCGCTGAGCGCGATCTGCCTGCACGCCGATGCCTCGAGCCTGACGGCGATCGCGAACGACTACGGGATCGAGGAGGTCTACGCGCGACAGGTCCAGGCCCACGGCCGCCCGGGCGACGTGCTCGTGGCGCTGAGCACGTCCGGCCGCAGCCCCAACGTCGTGCGGGCGGTCGAGGCGGCCCGGCAGGCCGGGCTCACCACCTGGGCGCTGACGGGCGAGGGCCCCAACCCTCTCGGGCACCTGGCCGACGAGAGCGTGGCCGTGGCCAGCGCCGACACCGCCTGCATCCAGGAGGTGCACCAGGTGCTCGTGCACCTGCTGTGCGTCGCGTTCGACCGGACGGTGGGCGTCGAGGGTCACCCTCCGGCGCCGGGGGGCGGGTGAGGTGAGCCGGGGAGCTGGGGGTGCGTCGGCGCCGCTCGTCGTGGTCGGTGACGCGTTGCTCGACCGCGACCTTCTCGGCACCGTCGACCGGATCTGCCCGGACGCGCCGGTCCCCGTCGTGGACGTCCGAGCCGAGCGTCTGCGACCCGGCGGCGCCGCGCTGGCCGCCGCACTGTTGGCCCTCGATGGAGCCGACGTCGAGCTGCTGACCGCCATCGCCGACGACGAGCCCGGCGCTCAGCTC
>JAWVFZ010000400.1:0-11090 GCA_033855555.1 Solirubrobacteraceae bacterium | reverse complement strand
CCTGAGTGGGTGCCCGTAGCCCGAGAGGACATCCGAAACGTCGCGATCGTCGCCCATGTCGACCACGGCAAGACGACGCTCGTCGACGCCATGCTCTGGCAGAGCGGAGCGTTCCGCGCCAACCAGGACGTGGCCGATCGCGTCATGGACTCGATGGACCTCGAGCGCGAGAAGGGCATCACGATCCTCGCCAAGAACACGTCGGTCCGCCACGCGGGCGTGAAGCTCAACATCATCGACACGCCCGGCCACGCCGACTTCGGTGGCGAGGTCGAACGCGGGCTGACGATGGTCGACGGCGTGCTGCTGCTGGTCGACGCCTCCGAGGGCCCGCTGCCCCAGACGCGCTTCGTGCTGCGCAAGGCGCTGGAGGCACGGCTGCCGATCATCCTCGTCGTCAACAAGGTCGACCGGCCCGACGCACGGATCGGCGAGATCATCGACGAGACCTACGAGCTGTTCCTCGACCTCGACGCCGACGAGGAGCAGATCGACTTCCCGATCGTCTACACGAACGCGAAGGCCGGCTGGGCTTCGCTCACGGAAGGCGAGGAGGGAACAGATCTCAAGCCGCTGCTCGACCTGCTCGTCAAGACGATCCCGGCGCCCTCCCACGAGCCCGGCCATCCGCTGCAGGCGCTCGTCACCAACCTCGACGCCTCGCCGTACGTCGGCCGGCTCGCGCTCTGCCGCGTGCGCCAGGGCACGATCCGCAAGGGCCAGGAGATCGCCTGGTGTCGCTCCAACGGGACGATCGAGCGCGCGAAGGTCGGCGAGCTCTACGTCACCGAAGCGCTCGATCGCGTCGAGGCCGACGAGGCCGGCCCGGGCGAGATCATCGCCGTCGCCGGCATCCCCGAGGTCACCATCGGCGAGACGCTGGCCGATCTCGACGACCCCCGCCCGCTCCCCCTCATCACGATCGACGAACCGTCTCTCAGCGTCACCATCGGCATCAACACCGCGCCGCTGGCCGGCCAGGACGGCGACAAGCTCACCGCCCGCCAGGTGCTCAACCGCCTCCAGCAGGAGCTCATCGGCAATGTCTCACTGCGTGTGCAGGACACCGAGCGGCCGGACGCCTGGGAGGTCCAAGGCCGCGGCGAGCTGCAGCTCGCGGTGCTCGTGGAGATCATGCGGCGCGAGGGCTACGAGCTCACGGTCGGCAAGCCGCAGGTCGTCACGCGCGAGGTCGACGGCAAGCTCTGCGAGCCGATGGAGCGCCTCACGATCGACGTCCCCGAGGACTACGTCGGCGTCGTCACGCAGATGCTCGCGCTGCGCAAGGGCCGCCTCGAGCAGATGATCAACCACGGCACCGGCTGGGTGCGGATGGACTACATCGCCCCGGCGCGCGCGCTGATCGGGTTCCGCACCGAATTCCTCACCGAGACCCGCGGCACGGGCCTGCTGCACCACGTCTTCGACAGCTACGAGCCCTGGCACGGCGAGCTGCGCACGCGTCCTTCGGGCTCGCTCGTCTCGGACCGCCGCGGCGCCGTCACCGCGTTCGCCTGCTTCCAGCTACAGGAGCGCGGGACGCTGTTCGTCTCGCCCGGCGACGAGGTCTACGAGGGCATGATCGTCGGCGAGAACTCGCGTGCTGACGACCTCGACGTCAACGCCGTTCGCGAGAAGCACCTGACGAACATCCGCTCGTCGACGGCCGACGAGCTCGTCCGGCTCGTGCCCGCCCGGACGCTGTCGCTCGACCAGGCGCTCGAGTTCCTGCGCGAGGACGAGTGCATCGAGGTCACCCCGCACAACGTCCGCCTGCGCAAGGTCGCCCTGGCAGGCGTCGACCGCGTCAAGGCCATGCGGCGCGCGCGCGCCGCCGCGACGACCTAGCGTGGCGCAGAGCGCGATGAAGGGCGCGCCTCGGTCGTTGTCACCTGCCGAACAAGCGCGATAGCCGCTACTCAGGCAGAATATCCGGGTGTTGGATTGGTTACGTCCCGCTTCGAGAGCACTGCGCAAGACTCGCGCGGCTGGCCTGCTCGACCTTCCGCCCGTCGCGAAATTGCGCCGGGTCGCCAATGCGGGAGCTGGAGTGCCTGATGTGCTCGAGGCGCTCGAAACGCTCGACCAGGCAGGGATCTCGGTTTGGGTGGCCGGTGGCTGGGGCGTGGACGCGCTGCTCGGCCGGCAGACGCGAAAGCACCACGACCTCGATCTGGTCGTCGACGCCGGCGACGCCGCCGCCGCGATGCGCGCGCTCGCGAAGATCGGCTACGACTACCACGATGGGGACGAGCACCTGCCAGACGCGCTCATGCCTGACCGATGCCTGCTCCTGCGCGCCGACGGAATTTCCGTAGACATCCATCCCGTCGACGTCGCCACGTGGTGCTCGTCGGTAGGCGACACCTCCCCGTTCGTGACCGGAATGATCGGCGACCGGCCCACGCCGTGTCTCGCCGCGGAGGTGCAGCGCATGGGCCACCGCGGTTATGAGCTCCGTGATTCGGACCGTCACGACCTGAAGGCCCTCGACCAATCGCGAATCTGACAGCTGATCGCCTGCGGCGCAGGCTCATGCACGGGCCCGCCAGCGCCCTCCTGATCCCGGTTCCCGAGGCGGCGCAACTTGTCTCCGGAGACTCCGTCCTTCCGCCGCACGTGACGGTTCTTCACCCATTCGTCGGCGCACGGCGGATCGACGGCTCGCTCGTCCGCGCCCTGGAAGAGGTACTCCGCGAATTCCCGGCGTTCGACTTCACGCTGACCCGCCTGGATCGCTTTCCGGGTGTGCTCTATGCGGCGCCGGAGCCCGCGGAACCTTTCATCGCCATCACGGAGGCATGCGCGCGCCGTTGGCCGGAGCATCCGCCCTACGGCGGCGCCTTCGAGAGCATCGTCCCCCACCTGACGATCGCGGAGACCGACGTCCCGGAATCCGAGACCCCTTCGTATGCGGCTCGGCTCCCGGTCGTCGCGCGGGCGCGCGAGGTGGTGCTGCTGGCCCCCGGCAGGGGCGGGACCTGGTCCAAACGGGCGGCCATCCCGCTGTCGGCCCCAGACCGACCGCGCGACCTGACCACCCGTCCGGCGTAACGGTTCGCGGCCTATTGCTCGTCGGCGGCGAGCCGTGAGACGCCCGTGGTCGCCCGCAGAGCGGCGATCGCCACGGCCATCTCCTCGATCGGCCCGGTGAGCTCGTCGAGGGCGGTCGGGTCGCCGTCGGCGGCGGTGGCCGCGATCGCGCGAGCCTCCTTCACCTGCTCGTCGATGCGGTCCAGGAGTCCGTTGAGCTGATCGGCCATGGCTTCGCTGTACCCAATCGCACGCGCCTCACGCTCGGGGACGGTCAAGCGCGGTTCATTCTCATCACACACGGATGTTGAAGGCGGGTCCCGCCTCCGCCGCGATTTCCGCGGCTCCGGCACCCGCTCGGGCATCTCCGACTGCATTGGTAGGATTATCCACGATGATCTTCACGACGAAGGCGGAATACGGCGTGCGACTGCTCGTCGAACTCGGCCGGCAGGGCGAGGAGCGGCCGGTATCGCTCAAGGCGCTTGCCGAGGCCGAGGGGCTCCCGCTTGCCTACCTGGAGCGCATCGTCGCGCTGCTGCGCAAGGCCGACCTCGTCGAGTCCACCCGCGGCGCGCACGGCGGCTACCGCCTCGCCCGCCCGGCCGAAGAGATCCGCATGGACCAGGCGATCCTCGCCCTTGAGGGCTCGGTCGCCCCGATGACCTGCTTCGTCGACGACCGCGCCGAGAGCACGCACGGCGTGCTGTGCTCGCACGAGGCCGACTCCGGCCAGGGCTGTGCCACCAAGCTGCTCTGGACCCGCGTCCAGGGCGGCGTCTTCAAGGCGCTCCAGCAGACCACGCTGGCCGACCTCGTCGCGTTCTCCACCAAGACCACCACCCGCGAGCCCATCGCCGCGGCCTGACACCACTGGAAGCTGATGCCCGACCTCGAGATCAAGAACCTCCACGTCTCCGCCGGTGAGAAGCAGATCCTCAAGGGGCTGGACCTGACGGTGCGCTCCGGCGAGATCCACGCGCTCATGGGCCCCAACGGCTCCGGCAAGTCCACGCTTGCCAACGTGATCATGGGCCACCCCACGCTCGAGGTGACCGAGGGCCAGATCCTCTTCGGCGGCGAGGACATCACCGAGGCCGCCCCCGACGAGCGCTCTCGCATGGGCCTCTTCATGGCGTTCCAGTACCCGGTGTCCGTCCCCGGCGTGACCGTCACGAAGTACCTGCGCATGGTGATGAACGCCCATCGCGTCGAGCGCGGCGAGGAGGAGATCTCGCTGCGCGAGTTCCGCAAGACGGTGGAGGACGCCATGGCGCTCACCAGCGTGCCCAAGGAGTTCAGCTCGCGCTACCTCAACGAGGGCTTCTCCGGCGGCGAGAAGAAGCGCATGGAGATCCTCCAGCTCGCGCTCCAGAAGCCGAAGATCGCTGTCCTGGACGAGACCGACTCGGGGCTGGACATCGACGCGCTGAACGTCGTCGCCGCGGGCGTCAACACCGTCGCCAAGGGCAGCGACATGGGCGTCCTGATCATCACCCACTACCAGCGGATCCTGCACATGGTGCAGCCCGAACGGGTGTCGATCATGTTCGACGGCCGGATCGCCAAGGAAGGCGGCCCCGAGCTCGTGGACCAACTCGAGCGCGAGGGCTACGGCCGTCTGCGCGAGGAGGTAGGGGCGGCCGCGTGATGGGCCTTTACGCCGGCACCGCCCTCCAGCACGAGTTCCCGACCCTGGACCGCGACGGTCTGGTCTACCTGGACTCCGCCGCGACGTCGCAGACGCCGCGCACGGTCATCGATGCGATGACGGCGTACTACGAATCGTCGCGCGCGTCGGTGCACCGCGGTGTCTACCCGCTCGCCGTCGAGGCGACCGAACGCTTCGAGGCCGGCCGCGAGAAGGCCGCGGCGTGGCTCGGGTGGGACCCCGAATGCACGATCCTCACGCGCAACGCGACGGAGGCGATCAACCTCGTGGCCTACTCATGGGGCCGCGCGAACGTCGTCCCGGGCGACCGCATCGTGCTCACGGAGATGGAGCACCACTCCAACCTCGTGCCGTGGCAGATCCTCGCCGAGGAGAAGGGCGCCGTGCTCGAGTGGGTGCCGATCGACGACGAGGGCATCCTCGACCTCACGGTGCTCGACAGCTTCCTGCAGGGTGGAGACGTCCGGCTCGTGGCGGTCGGCCACGTCTCGAATGTCATGGGCACCATCAACCCCGTCGCCGAGATCGTCCGCCGCGCCCACGAGAAGGGCGCGATCGTGGTCGTCGACGGCGCACAGGCGGTGCCGCAGATCCCCGTGGACCTGGCCGAGATCGACGCAGACTTCTACGCCTGGACCGCTCACAAGGCCTACGGCCCGACCGGGATCGGCGTTCTCCACGGCCGCCGCGAACTTCTCGAGGCGATGCCCCCGTGGCTTGCCGGCGGGCACATGGTCGCCCGCGTCACGAAGAAGCGCACCACCTGGGGCGAGCTGCCGGCGAAGTTCGAGGCGGGCACCTCGGCGATCGCCGAGGGCGTCGGCCTGGGCGCAGCGGTCGACTTCATCCGCGCAATCGGCATCGAGGACATCCGATCCCACGAGCGGGATCTCATCGGCTACGCGCTCGAGCGCCTCGGCGAGGTCCCGGGCCTCACGATCCACGGCCCGCGCGATGCGGATCGCCGCGGCGCGGTCATCTCGTTCGCGCTCGGCCACGCCCACCCTCACGACGTCGCCGAGATCCTCGGCCGCGACGGCGTCTGCGTGCGCGCCGGCCACCATTGCGCGCAGGTGCTCATGGAGCGCCTCGGAGTCGGCGCGACCTCGCGGGCCTCGTTTGGGATTCACAACACGCGCGAGGACGTCGACGCACTCGTCGACGGGCTGGCGCGCGTCCACGAGGTATTCGGCTGATGGACGACCTGTACCGCGAGGAGATCCTCAGCCATTACAAGCGGCCCCACAACTGGGGGACGCTCGAGGAGGCCGACCTCGAGTTCGAGGACGTCAACCCGCTGTGCGGCGACCAGCTGCGGGTGCAGCTGAAGGTCGGCGAGGACGGCACGATCGAGGACCTGCGCTTCGACGGCCACGGCTGCGCGATCTCGCAGGCCGCGGCCTCGATGGCCTCCGACGAGGTCAAGGGGATGAACGTCGACGAGCTGCTCAAGCTGGACCGCGACTTCATCCTCGAGCTGCTGGGCATCGACATCTCCGCCACGCGCATGAAATGCGCGCTGCTCTCGCTCAAGGTGCTCAAGGGCGCCGGCCTCGGCCACGAGGTCGAGTGGGAGTCCGGCACGCCGGAGGCCATCGCGCCTCCGGGCGGTGCCACCGAGGTCTGAGCGGCGGTAGGCGGCCCTGCTTTGGGCGAGAAGCGGGGCGCTCAGTACGGGCGAGCGCGGGGCCGCGGCGCCTGGTCTGGTCATCGAGGGAAGGGAGCCCGGCACCGGCGGGGACCTGGGCCTTTTTGTGTCCGCTATCCGGACAGTTCAGGGCCCACGTCGGCGATCCCGCCACTGCGGCGGCGCCCCTTTTCCCTCAATGCAAGCAACCCACGCCCAGCCCACCACAGGCAAACCGCGCTGCGCGCCACCCACATCCCCGCCCCCCGTGCGAAGCAAGAGGAACGAAAGTCGGCCTAGGGACGACTTTCGTTCTCCTACGAAGCCTCGCGCGCTGCGCGCACGCCCAGCACGCCCGCGAAGCCCAGCACGCCGATCCCCGCGCCGGCGTCGACCGCGCGCAGGAGGCGATCGCCGACGCGCGGGCGCGCGAAGCTCACGAGCGTCGTCAGCAGGGCGAACCAGCAGATCGAGCCGACACCGACGCCGGCCAGGAGCGCGGCCGCGTGCGCGGAGGTCGATACCGCGTTGGCGGTGGAGGCAGCGGCAAAGACGGCGCCCCATGACAGGATCGTCAAGGGGTTGGACGCCGTCGCAGCCAGCGACGTGACGAACGCGCGCCACGGCCGCGCGACCTCCTCGTCGGCCTCGCCGCCCAGCCGCACGCGGAAGGCCGACCACAGGGTTCGCGCGCCGATCCAGGCCAGCACCGCGGCTCCGGCCAAGCCGATCGCGACGCGCAATGCGTCGACGGTCAGCAGTCGTCCCGCGCCGAGCGCGCCGAGCGTCGCATAGAAGGTGTCGACGACCGCGGCGCCGGCCCCGATCGCAAGGCCGCTGGCGGTCGCCCCGCGCAGCGTCGTGCGGATCAGCAGCAACGAGATCGGCCCGATCGTCGCGGCGACCGCGAAGCCGAGCCCGAAGCCGAGGAGCGCGGAGGCGAGCACGGCCCGATCCTCCCAGAGTTCGAGGGCGCCAGGCCGGAAAACGGCGGACGACGCCGAACTGGACCACATGCCACTCGCCGAACAACCGCACCGGCGCTTCTTGGTCCTGATGGGCGTGGCCACGCTGGCGTTCGACCTCGTCGCCGGCTTGATCGCGCTCGTCGCCGAGCACGGCCAGCCGCACGCGTTCGACAACTACGGGGCGGCGCTGTTCTGGACGACCACGCAGCTGCTGACGGTCTCCTCGCAGCTGCCCAACCCCTCGAGTACCACGGCCCACGTGCTCGACGTGGTCCTCGAGTTCTGGGCGATCAGCGTGGTGACGAGCGTCGCCGGCTCCTGGGCCGCGTTCTTCCACCATCGCCGCCACGGCGCGGGGTCCTCTCAGCCGCCCGCAGCCCCGAGCGCCGAGTAGGGCCCCAGGCCGTCGGGCGCCAGGCCGCAGGCGGTCGCTTCACGCAAGTCGGCGCAGGAGCGGCCGTCGAGCGACAATGACGAGTCGTAGTAGAAGGAGAACAGGTTGCCGTCCCCGTCCGGGTCGACCGCAGCCTCGGCGCCGTCGGCGCGCCAGCGGTCGGTGAACAGCCGCGCCGTCGCCTTCCTGTCGCCCTTGACGAAGCGATCGAACCACGCCGTCGTGTACCACGCGACGAGGTCCTCGCCGCGCAGCGTGGCGCCGAAGCCCGGGTTCGGGATGAACGAGAAGTCGTAGTGCGTGCCGCCGCGGATGACCAGCTCGCCGGTCGGCACGCCGGCCGCCGCGAGCGCCTGAGCCCCCGTGCTCTTGGCCCCACGGTCGGGATCGGACGTGTAGGGCGTCGGCGTCAGGAAGTAGTCGGCCGACATGCCGAGCGCGGGCTTGGCGGCCGGCGCATCCGGGCGCTTCGACGATCCCGACGGACAGCTGTAGGGCGCCGGGCCGGGGCCGCGCAAGTTGTCCCACGCAACGATCGCCTTCACCCGCGGATCGATCTGCCCCACATACGAGACCGCGCCGGCGCCCAGCGAGTGCCCGGCGAGCCCGACGCGCTCCGTGTCCAGCCTGGCGACCAGCGGGTTGTAGGCGGCGTCGCGGCCGTCGGCCACGCGTGCGCGCTGCTTGTCGGCGTGGCTCGTGCCGGTCGAGCACGACGACCGCGGGACGTACGGCTTGGTCGGGGTCGAGAAGAAGAAGTCCAGCGCGTCCTCGGTGCCGTCGTAGAAGGGCTCGCCGGTCTGCGAGGGCACGCCGTCGTTGCGGTCGGCGCCGTCGCCGTAGGTGTCGGAGAAGCCCTGGCCCTGCGGATCCCAGGTCATCACGATGTAGCCGGCGCGGGCGAGGTCGGCCGCCATGAACCAGTAGAGCTCCTCGGGCGCCTGGATCGATCCGTTGGTGATCACGATGCCGGGGCACTTGCGGGTGCAGGCGTCGCTGCTCCAGACGTGGCCGGAGAGCGTCGAGCCGTTGCGCGCGGTGAAGAGCACCGGCTTGACCGTCGCACCGGCGCTGTCGCCCCAACGGTAGTAGCGGATGTCGCCGGCGCAGCCGTCGTTGTGGTGTGAGCAGAGGTTGCCGGTGAAGTCGCGGCCGTAGGGCCGCGCCGGGCCGTCGGTGGCGAGGATCCGGTAGCCCTCGATCTCCTTCTCCGCACCGAGCGTGCGCAGGTCGGCCTGGTAGGCGGGGTCCAGCCCGTAGACGTGCTGGAAGCGTTCGCCGATCTTCGAGTAGTTGCGGGCCTCGCGGGCCGCGTCGAACGCGTGCGCGGCCGGCGCCAGGACGGCGATCAGCACGACGACGAGCGACCCCACGAGCGTCCCCTGCCGAGAGCTCATGAACGCGAGCGTACAGTCGGGTTGAGGAGGGTGCGCCGGTCAGCGGCCGATCGCTACGGTGCCTCCCATGGACACAAACTCCAAGCCCGAAGTCGACGTCCCCGACCAGCCGCCGTCCTACCAGCTCGAGCTGGAGGACATCACCGTCGGCGAGGGTGAGGAGGCGGTCGCCGGGCGCATCGTGGAGGTCCATTACGTCGGCGTCTCGTGGGCGACGGCCAAGCAGTTCGACGCCTCCTGGGACCGTGGCGACACGTTCAAGTTCGGCCTCGGCAAGGGCCAGGTGATCCCCGGCTGGGACCAGGGCGTGGCGGGCATGAAGGTCGGCGGCCGCCGCCGCATCACGATCCCGCCGGACCTCGCCTATGGCAAGCGCGGTGCGGGCGGCGTCATCGGGCCCGACGAGACGCTCGTCTTCGTCGTGGATCTCGTCGGGGTGCGCTGAGCGCACGGACGGGCATGGCCAAGCGCGAGTCCTCGAAGGTCGTCTGGTCCAGCAGCGACGGCGACCTGCGCAAGGCGCGCGGGGCGGGTGGGACGGGTAAGGAGCGTCTCGCGGGCGGCGGGCGGGTGAAGGTCCGCCGCGAGACGGCGGGCAGGCGCGGCAAGGCGGTCACCACGGTGTCGGGGGTGCCGCTCGACGACGACGGCCTGCGCGCGCTGGCCGGGCGGTTGAAGAAGCGCTGCGGCGTCGGCGGCTCGGCCAAGGACGGCGTGATCGAGCTGCAGGGGGATCATCGCGACACGGTCGTCGAAATGCTGCGGGGCGAGGGTTACGACGTGGTGCTGGCGGGCGGGTGACGCGGCTTGTGGACGCGCCAGATCTCCCACGGCTCGGGCGTTTCGTTGAAGCCCTCGCCAAGTTCCGCATCGAGGTCGTAGTTCAGGCCGAGCCTTGCCCGTTGCCGAGCGGGTAGCTCCTCGCGAAACAGCACGATCTCGACGTCGAAGCCGGCTTCGCGCAACCGCGCTTCGAAGTCCCGGCCGTAGACGCGCACATGGTCTCGCTGACCGAAGCGGACCTCGCGCTGCTCCGGATCGATCACAGCGGGGTCCTCGTCGGTGCGGTCTCCGAAGATCGGCACCTGGATGACTCCCCAGCCTCCCGGCGCCAGCACGCGATGGAGCTCGCGGAGTGCCGCCCGGTCATCGGCCACGTGCTCGAGCACGTGCATGCAGAGCACGACAGCGACCGATTCCGAGGCAAGCTCGAGCCGCTCGAGGTCCAGGCAGAGATCGGCGCGACCGGGGACGATGTCTGCCGTCAGGTACTCCCCTTTGAGGGTCTCGAGAAGCCGTGCGGCCAGTCCGGGTTCGGGCGCGAAATGCAGGACGCGCCCTTGCTCTTCTGACAACGACGTGTGCGCATCCAGGTACAGCCAGAGGAGACGATGCCTCTGCCGACTGCCGCAGCGTGGACAGACGCCGCGGTCGGTGCGATCCGGATGCGCTTTGCGAAAACGCACGAAGCGCGCGTCACAAACGGGGCACGCCAGGATGAACGGCCTCATCTGTTCAGATGATCCCGACGAGCGCCGCGCAGACCCAGTTGTGGGCGCCGGCTCCGCCGGCCCACAGCCGCGAGGCGAGCCGGTCCTGCTCGGCGCGCGAGGCCTGGTAGGCGTGCTTGGTCGAGCCGCCGAGGCCGTGCCAGGTGGCGTCGGTGATCTGGTAATAGCCCGAGGCGGTCGCGTAATTGGGCGGCGTGTCGGTCCCGCCGGACTCGCATTGCACGATCGGCCACGGGATCGCCCACGGGCCGCCCGGGCCCGGGGTCAGCGCGGCCCGTTCGCGGGCGGCGATCAGCTTGGTCAACTCTTTCTCGGCGGCCACCCGGCGGCGGCGCACCGAGCTCAGCAGCGCGAGGCGGGCGCGGCGGGCGGCGGCCAGCGCATCGCGGCGCGTCCGCAGCCCGGCGGCGATCCCGGCCAGCGCGTCGCGCCGGCGCGTGACCGCCAGCACCGCTGCGCGGCGGCGGATGTTCAGTGCGGTGAGCAGG